>JAYVOY010000441.1:0-4365 GCA_043757645.1 Verrucomicrobiota bacterium | reverse complement strand
TCCGCGTTCCGACGGCTGCGTCTTTATTCACAAGCTGACCTTTCGTTCCCGGGCCAATGAGTCGTTCGCGCGCGTGCTAGGGCACCTCCACCGCGCGGCTGATTTCCAGAAAGTAAAGCCACTTCCGCCGCACCGGTCTATGATAAATCCCCGCCAGCGCCCGCCCGTACAATCCCAACTGCGCCTCGTACGCCCGTGCCTTCTCGCGCCAATCGCCCGCGCTCACGCGGTCTGTTTTGAAATCCACCAACCAAATTTCGTCCCGTAAAATCAGCGCCAAATCCACCACGCCCTGCACCACCACAAACTCGTCTTCGGGCAACGCCGCGCCCGGCGGATGCAACCCCAGCGCCTGCAATTCCTCGACCTCCACGCGCGCCGTGAACGGCAGCTCGCGATGCACGCGCGCCGCGTTGCGCCGCACGGCCTCACCCAATTCGGACGCCCAGAAACCGGCGAGTCCCTCCCAATTCAGCGCCGCCACATCCACCGCGCGCAGCCAGCCCGCCTCGACCATCCGCGCGCCCTCGGCCTGCAATTCCGCCAAACTTCCCGTGCGTTCCACCGCGACCAATTCCATGAACGCGTGATGCGCCGTCCCGCGCTCCGTCGCCGACAACGCCGCGCCCGCGCCGCTCTTCAACTCAAAACTCCCGCTCGCCGGCTGGCTGTATCGCGTGGGCTTCGCCTCCTCGTCCGCCTCCAGTTGCCGCCGCCGCAACACCGACACGCTCGTCTTCGCCGGCTCGAGCGTCGCGCCCAGCCACGGATATTCCGCCGTCGCACGCCGACCGAGCCGCGCCCAACCCGCCGCGTCCACCGCCGCCGCCTGCGCCAGCACGGGTGATTCCCGCGTTTCCTCCGCGTCGCCGCCCGCCGCCGCCGCGCCCGCCGCGAAATGAAATTTCCAGCGCAACAGCGCGTTCCCGCCGTTCGCGTCATCCACCCAATCACTCGCGCGCGTCACCAGCGGCAGCCACAGCCGCAGCCAATCCAGAAAACTCCGCGCCCCCACGACCTCCGCATCCGTCAATGCCCGCGGGCCTTCCCCGGCCCACCGCTCCGGCTTCGCCGTGCCGCCCGTCAAAATCAGCGTGTCCCGCGCCCGCGTCAGCGCCACGTAGAGCAGCCGCAATTCCTCGCCCAGCAACTCGCGCCGCTCCCGCTGCTGCGCGAGCCACCACGGCAGACTCGGATACGATTGCTCCGCGTCCGGCGGAATCACGCGCGGGCACAAACCGAAATATTCGTTGAGCAAAATGTCCTCGCTCAACGATTGAAAATTAAACCCGGCTCCGAGGCCTCCCACGACCACCACCGGAAATTCCAGCCCCTTGCTTTTGTGGATGCTCAACAACTTCACCGCGTCCGTCGCCGCCGCCGCGGGCGCGAGGTCCGGCTCCGCGTCCGCCTGCGCCTCGATGAACCGCAAAAAACGATACAACCCCTGCCGCTGATACGGATCGTACTGCCGCGCCAAATCCAGCAACCGCCGCACATTCGCCACTCGCTCCGGTCCGCGCGCCTCCGCCAGCAGCAGCGCCTCGTAATGCGTTTCCGCCAGCGCCGTCTCGAGGCAATACGACAGCGACGTCTGCCGCATCCGCTCGCGCCACACCTCGAACCGCTCGAGAAAATCATTCACCTTCGCCCAGCCACTTTGCCCCGCCGCCGCCGCCACCGACGACGACGAGGCGCTCGCCTCGCGAATCGGCGAACTGCGCGCCGTCGATAAAACCCCCTCCGCTCCCTCCCCCTCTCCTCCCGCCGGAGGAGGAGAGAGTCGGGTAGAGGAGGGCTGTTCCCCTTGAGTCGTTTCCTCATCTCTGCCTCCGTTTTCCTGATCCTCTGCGCCCGTCCCGCCTCTGCGGTGCAAAATTTTCGGATTGAGCACCGCAGAGGCGGGACGGGCGCAGAGGTCCGAATTCAGGGGTTCAAAGCCCGACTCTTGCTTCGCGGAATTCTCGCCCCACTCGTCCGTCGCGGCGAAGGGGCGACCCGCCGCCGCCCCCTCGCGCTGAAACCGCCGCAACGCATCCCAAAACAATCCCGCCTGCCGCCCCACGCGCACCGTCGCCAACTCCGCCGCCGACAATCCCACCAACGGCGACCGCAACACCGCCAGCAGCGGCAAATCCTGCACCGGATTATCCAGCAACCGCAGCAGCGCGAGCAAATCACTCACTTCGAGACTCGTGAAAAATCCCCCGCGCGCCACGACCAGCGGCACGCCCAGCCGGTGAAACTCCTTCGCGAACGCCTCCGCCCGCGGCCCCGGCGACCGCAGCAACACCGCCATGTCGCCCCAGCGCACCGCGCGCATCGCCTTCGACTCCTCGTCCCAAATTTCGTGCCCCTCCGCGCGCAACTCCCGCAACCGCCCCGCGATCACCCGCGCCTCGCGCTCCGTCGCCTCCAAATCGCCCCAGCCATTCTCCTCGCCCTCGTCCCCTCCGCGCTCCGGCTTCGCCACCACATGCAACTCCACCCGCGCCCCATCCTTGTAGGAGCCGACGTGAGGAGGCTCTAACCTTTCCGTCTCCGGCCCCTCCTCGTCCCTTCCGCGGACCGGAGCGCCGAGCACCGGCTCGGCGAGACTCCCGCGATCCAGAATCGCGCCGAGCGTGTGCTCGGCGCTCCGCCCACGGTCGCTGGGATCAAGGGACGAATCTATTTTCGGAAAGTTCTCTCCCGCCGTCCCGCCATCCCGCTGTCCCGCCATCGCCAACTCCGCCCGCCCCTCCCGATTCCCAAATCGCAACCGCGCATCCGCATCATAAACCACCCCGCCCACCGCCGGCCGCATCAGCGCTGCGAACAACGGATTCAGAAACTCCAAAATCCCCTCGCGACTCCGAAAATTATCCGCCAACGGAATCCGCTGCCCCGCGCTCGAGTCCCCGCGCCACGCCGCTTCGTAACCCAAAAAAATCCGCGGATTCGCCAGCCGAAACCGGTAAATACTCTGCTTAATGTCCCCCACCAAAAACCGGTTCGCGTGCTCCCCCTCGCGACTCACCGCCGCCAGAATCGCGTCCTGCGCGCCATTGATGTCCTGATACTCATCGACAAACACGTGCCGCAACTGCCGCCGCCACAACTCCGCCACACGTGTCGGCGCGCCACTCGCCGCATCGCGCAACAACCGCAGCGCGAACTGTTCGAGGTCCGCGAAATCCACACCGCCCAACTCCCGCTTCGCCCGGCTGAACGCCACCGTGAACTCCCGCGCCATTCCCAACAGCGCGCCCATCGAACCCCGCACCCACGCCCAATCCTCCGCCAGCGGATCCCGCCCCGCCGCACCTGGAAATTGTGAGCGCAAAAATTCTGCCTCCTCGAAGAACTTCTCGAGCGGCTTGCGCATCACGCCCTTCTTCCCCTTCGGCCACGCCCCATCCGCCGCCGCGATTTCGTCCAACGCCGCCGCCCATTCCCCCGCCTCCGTGAGCGTCAGTTCCAGCGCCCGCACCGCGCGCCCCGCCGGAAGATTCTCCTGCGATTGCTCGCGCAAAACCGGCAGCCACCGCGCGCCCCACTCCTCACAACCCACCCGCAACCACTCGCGCCACCGCGTCGGTTCCACCTCGCGAAAAACTTCCTCCTGCCCCGCCCACCACGCCGCCGGATTCGCCAGCGACTGCGCGTGCCGATGCAACTTCACGATCAACTCACGCACCCGCCCATCCGCCCCGCGCCCGTGCGCGCGCAGCAATTCGCGCACCGCCTTCGCGCCCGCGTCCTCACTGCCCAACGCCTGCTCGACCAGCGCATCCAGCGCCTGCTCCAGCAGCGGACGCGTCTGCGCCTCGTCCAGCACGACCACCTGCGGATCAATCTCCAACTCGTGAAAATGCTGCCGCACCAATTGCAGACAAAACCCGTGCAGCGTCGCGATCCGCGCCGTGTCCAGCAGCGCGAGCTGCTCGTTCAAGCGCGGATTCTCCGGCTCACTTTCCCACCGCCGCACCAGCTCCGCGCGAATCCGCTGCCGCATCTCCGCCGCCGCCGCCTCGGTGAACGTCACCATCAGGATTTGCTCCAGCGAGCACCCCTCATCCAGCACCAGTCGCACGCACCGCTCGACCAGCGTCCGCGTCTTGCCCGTGCCCGCGCCCGCCACCACGAGCACGTTGCCGCGCGCCGCGATCGCCTGTTGTTGCGCCGTCGTGAACGCGCTCACGCCGGTTCCTCCACCGCACTCGTCGCGCGCAAAACCCGGAACGGACTCGTCCACGGATCGAACCGGCAAATCGCCCGATACTCGCAAAAATCACACGCAGTTTCCTTGCCCGCCCGATACGGACGCACCGCAATGTCTCCCGCGAAAACGCCGCGCCCGTGGGCCTGCAACTGCTGTTCGTT
>JAYVOY010000440.1:0-4377 GCA_043757645.1 Verrucomicrobiota bacterium | reverse complement strand
GCACCAACAAATGGGACGTGATCCATTTCAACTGGGGCATCTGGGACACGCACATGATCGATGCGAGGGGCCAGCTTGTGCGCAATGAATCCGCGGCTCCGGAGACGCTCCACCTCCGGCACACGCCCGAGCAATACCGCACGAATCTCGTGAAACTCGTCGCGGCGCTGGGAGCCACCGGGGCCAAACTCATCTGGGCCAGCACCACGCCGATCCTGTCGCGCACGGGCAAACGCTTCGACGACATCAAGACCCTCAACACCGTCGCCGCCGAGGTGATGCGCGCGCGCCACATCGCGATCAATGACCTCTACGAGTTCACGCTCCCGCACGTCGCGGAATGGCAGTCGGGTGACAAAGTTCACTTCAACGCCACGGGGAACAAAGAGCTTGGCAGACGGGTGGTGGAAAATATTCGTGCGGCGTTGAAGGCGCGCGGCGCACCGAAGCCGTGATGCGGCGGTGATTCCGTGCGCTGCTGCGGGCGGAGCGCCGGCGTCTCGCCGGCTCAGGGCGTGAGAAAGGGGACGCAGCGGGCAGTTGTCCGGCGTGTCAAAAATCGCGCGAGCAAAAAGCGTCCATCAACCGCGCCCTTTTTGCCGAATCACGCCCTGAGCCGCCGGGACGGCGGCGCTACACAGGCGACGCTCCCGTAACTCACTTCTTCTTCCCCGGCAATTCCAGCACCGGTAGCGGCTCGCGCGCGAAGGCCTGCCACTGCGCGTCGAGCAGCTTGCTCTCGGGTCGGCCCGCGTGGACGTAGAGGCCGTAGCGCAGGCGCAGCGGTTGGCCGGGGCGCAGCGTGAGCGGCGCGTTGAAGGTCAGTGCGGCGCCCATCCAGCCGTCGTCGCGCGCGTGGAATATCGCGGGGTGATTCGGGTTTTGCGGATGATCCAGCAGCGTCGCGCCCTCGATCACATTGGGCGCGATCAGCCCCGAGTAATCGACCCAGCGCGCGGGTTTCCAGAACACGCCCTTCTCATTCACGCCGCCCTCGGAGTTGCGAATCATCCCGCCGCCGTCGTGAACGCCGATGGTTTTCGCCATCCGCACCGCGGCGAGACCGAACGGGGTTTTGCCGAGCACGACCTCGGGTTGCCTCGCCTCGAGTTGGAGATCCAGCACGAGCCACCATTCGCGATTGGGCAATTGCCGCACGCCGGTGCGCCGCCGCTCTTGCACGAGCACTTTGCCGTGCGGGTCCGTCCACGCGTTGATCGTTTGGATGAACGCCACGTCGTCGCCGTCTTCGAGCCGTTCGATGCGTTGATGCACGATGCGCCCGGCGTTGGTGCCGCGGTCGCCCCAGAAGGTCACGCCGTTCACCTCGTTATGCGCGAGCCACGCGGAGTTGTGATGACTGTGGCTCTCGGGATCGTGCGGGTGGCCCAGGCGCGTGACGGAAATCCCGGAAGGTCCGAGCAATGGAAACACGAACGGACGATTCAGCGTCGGGCCGTAATGATACCGCGCGAGCTCGACGCCGCCGCGCTGAAACGACACCTGTTGATACGGCTGCGGAATCACCTGCAACCGCGGCACGGGCTGGGGCGCGGGGATGGCCGGTGCGTGCTGTGCAATGACCGAAATTGTCGCCGCCCGCGCGAACACGAGGGCGAGTGCGATGAAGCGGGGGAATGGCGAACGATCATTGTGGAATCGCATAAAAATCTGCGGCGGGTTTTCGCGACGATAAAGAACTTGCGGGCTGACTCCAGCGGGCGGCCTGCACCAGTGGGTTCGGAGTCCCGCCTTCAGGCGGTGGGGCGTGCCCATGCGAGACGCGCGTCCGAATTCTCCGCCACTCCTCCACTCCGCACGCCCCGCCGCCCAAAGGCGGAACTCCGAACCCCAAAAAAATCCGCGACGGTGAAGTCCCGCCGCCGCTCACAACAACTTCCGCTTCGCCTCGCTCACTTCCGTCGGCGACATCTTCACGGTCAACCCCTTCAATTCCGCCGCCGCCTTCGGATGCCCGAGGCGCTCGGCCAGCGCCAGCCAGCGGTAGGCGTTGAAATTACTGCGCGGCACGCCCTGGCCTTTCGTGTAGGCCAAGCCCAATTCAAACTGCGACTCGACATGGCCAAGGTCCGCCGCCTTGCGAAACCACGCCGCCGCCTCCGCCGGATCGCCCGGCACGCATTTGCCGTCCCTGGCCATGAGCCCGAGTTGATGCTGCGCGAGGGGGCTGCTTTGTTCGGCGGCCTTGCGAAACCACTTCACGGCCTGCTCGCAATCCTTGGGAATCCCCAACCCGTCGAGATAACACATCCCGAGGTACGTCTGCGCTTTCGGGTTGTCCTGTTCGGCCGCCTTGTAAAACCATTTCGCCGCCTCGGCGTAATTCTTCGCGACGCCCAAACCCTCCGCGTGACACACGCCGATGGCCGCCTGGCCCTTCGCATTGCCCTGCTCCGCCGAACGCCGATACCACGCCGCCGCCTGCGGCAAATCCTTCGGCACACCGTGGCCGTTCTCATACATCGCGCCCAAGTTTTTCTGCGCCTCGGAATAGCCGCGATCCGCGGCGAGACGAAACCATTTGGCCGCCTCCGCATAATCCTGCGCGACCCCGTCGCCCTTGGCGAAAATCACGCCCACCGTGTTCTGCGTGTCGGGGTCGCCCCCCGTCGCGGCCTTGCGCAGCGCCTTGATGGCCTCCGCCTCGTTGCGTTCGAAACCAATGCCGCGCGCGAGCATGTAGCCGATTTTCAATTGCGCGTCCGCGTGCCCCTGATCCGCCGCTTTGGAAAACCATCGCGCCGCCAACTCAAAATCGACCGGCAGCCCCCGGCCCTTTTCAAAGGCCACACCCAACTCGTACTGCGCCACCACCTCGCCTTTTTCCGCGCGGGCGATCAGGTCCTTGACCTCGCCCGCGTCCGCCGCGCGCGTCGTCGCCACGCCGAGAGCCAACGCCAGCGCCAGCGCGAGCACGCCCGCGATTTCACGGGGCGTACTCACGCCACGCAAAGGGCCAAATATTTTTTGACGATGTAAATTCATGGCGCGAAACCTTCCGGTTCCAGCCGGCAAAACGAATCGCGTGAGTACTACCGGCACGCCCCCGGAACGCAATGCCGCCGTGCGGACGGACGCGCGGACGGGTGCATCCGCGCACTGCCCCGTCGCACCGCCGTCCCGGCGGCTCCCGGCGTCCGCACCGCGACGCACCGAACTTGGGTCGGCGTGCGGCGCTGGCCCACTGCGGGTGCCGGAAGCCGCAGTGGGGCCGCCCCCGCGGACCGCTCACGCCCTGAGCCGCCGGGACGGCGGCGCGACGGGTGGACGTCATTCCGGGGCGGTGTCAACGCGCGCACGGGCCTGCGCCACCATGCACCGCGTCACCGAAGCGATTTTCCAGTTCGCCTTGAAGCCATCCCCACCCTCGTGGGTCCAAGCGCGGCAATTCTCTGAAAACTAAACTCCATTTCACCGCGCACCCATGAACTTCCCCACCCGACTCCGACGCTTCGCCCGCTCGCTGACCTTCGCGCTCATCTGCCTCTGCCCCGCGCTTGTCTCCGCCCAAATCGCCGGCAAATCCACCGCCAGCGACCTCGTCCTCGCTGACGCCTCAGGCACCAAGGCCGTCATCGTCGTCTCGCCGATGGCCGGCAAATGGGAACGCCAGGCCGCCACCGATCTCGCGAAATATTTTGAGGCCATGACCGGTGCCAAACCCGCGGTTGCCGACAAACCCGCCGCCATCGTCGCTGCCCTCAAAGGCTCCGCGCCCGCGCTGCTAATCGGTTCCGAAGCCCTCGACGCCGAGCCGTCCCTCCGCGACGCGCTCGCGAAAGCCGCCGCCAAAAATCCCATCCTGCGCGCCGACGCCATCGTCGTCCGCCGCAAGGGCAACCTTGTCCTGATCGCCGGCACCAACGACGAGGCGCACTACTACGCCGTCGCGCATCTGCTGCAATTGTGGGGCTGCCGCTGGTATTTCCCCGGTGACTTCGGCGAGTGCATCCCGCATCACGCCGCGTTGCAGGTCGGCGAGCTCGACTTCGCCTACGCGCCCCCGTTCGAGGTCCGCAACTTCTGGCTCGCGTGGAATGCCAACAATGTCGGCGCACCCGAATTTCAGCGCCGCAACTTTGGCAATAATCTAAATGTTCCCAATGGCCACGCCCTCGCCCACTACACCAAGGACCTCGTGCCCAAGGGAAAAACTGTTTACAACGTCCCCATTGCCGAGGACGCCACCGCCGAACACGTCGCGCGCCTCATCAGCACCAATTTCAGCAAGGGTCTCAATATCAGCCTCGGCCTCGAGGACGGACTCTATGAATCCGATTCGCCCAAGGACGGTGAACTCAAATCCGGTTTCATGGATAAATACTTTCTTACTCCATCCATGACCGATGCCTTCCT
>JAYVOY010000439.1:0-4410 GCA_043757645.1 Verrucomicrobiota bacterium | reverse complement strand
TCGAACAAAATCGCACCGCGATGCAGGCCCTCGGCTATCGCCAGGTCGTCGAGCATTTGCGCGGCGAACGCCCGCTCGCCGAAACCATCACGCTCGTGAAAGCCCGCACGTGGGCCTTCGCGCGCCGGCAGATGAACTGGTTCCGCAACCAAATGCGCGTGGAATGGATCGACTGGCGCGACGAGCAAACCCTCGACAGCGTGTGCGAACGAATTCTCCAACCGATCGCGACCCAGTAGCCGCGGAGTCCGCTGGGTACGGAGTCCCGCCTTCAGGCGGCGGGGCGCTCGCTCTCGCGGCGATCTTGCGAATTTCCAGCACCCCGGTCACGATGTGCGTCCCACCGCCTAAAGGCGGGACTCCGTACCAGGCGCACTCGGTCACCGCTCCCGGAGCGCGGCTGTGTCGCAGACCAGCCGCAGCGGCCACGCGAGTCCGAGCTCGGGAAAAATTTTCGGAACCTCCGTGCTGGCCACGCGCTGCGGCTGGTGCTCCGCACACAGCCGCGCTCCACGGCGATACGCGGATGCGCGTCGTCGCGGCCGCGCTGGGAACTCGCAGGCGTGCCGCGAGGGCGAGCGTCCCACCGCCTAAAGGCGGGACTCCGCACCTGCCCTCCCCGTTGCCAACCGCTCCGCGCGGGCTACACTCGGCCAACTTTTGAAAGCCTACATCACCACCAAACGCACCGCGCCGGAGCGGGTTTTTCTCGTCGGCGTCGAATTGAAAACGCAGGAGGCCTGGCAGGTGCGCGATTCGCTCGATGAGTTGACCGAACTCGTCAACACCGCCGGCGGCGAGGTCGTCGGCGACGGCACGCAACGCATGGAATCGCCCGTGCCCGCCACGTTCATCGGCTCGGGCAAGGCCGGGGAGTTCGGGAAATTCTGCGTCGAGAACAAGGTCGATACCGTCGTGTTCGACGACGAGTTGTCGGGCATGCAGAGCCGCAACCTCGAAACGATTTTCAACTGCAAGGTGCTCGACCGCACGAGCCTGATTCTCGACATCTTCGCGCGGCGCGCCCGCACGCGGGAGGGCAAATTGCAGGTCGAACTCGCGCAGCTCGAGCATTTGCTCCCGCGCCTCACGCGTTTTTGGAGTCATCTTTCCCGGCAAAAAGGCGGCATCGGCATGAGGGGCGGCGAGGGCGAGACGCAGCTCGAGAGCGACCGGCGGCGCGTGCAGGAACGCATCGACAAAATGAAGGAGGAACTCGACAGCGTGCGCCGCCACCGGCTCACGCAACGCGAGGGCCGCCAGCGCAGTCATTGGCCGCTCGCGTCGATCGTCGGCTACACGAACGCGGGGAAATCCACGCTGCTCAACACGCTCACCGGCGCGCGGGTGCTCGCCGAGGACCGCCTCTTCGCGACGCTCGATCCGACCACGCGGCGGCTGCATTTGCCGGACAATCAAAACGTGTTGGTCTCCGACACGGTGGGTTTCATCCGCAAACTTCCGCACCGCTTGGTCGAAGCGTTCAAGGCCACGCTCGAGGAAGTCGTTCACGCCGATCTGTTGCTGCACGTCGTGGACCTCAGCCATCCGCAGGCCGAGGAACAAATCGTGGCGGTGAATCAGGTGCTCGACGAAATCGGCGCGCAGAAGAAACCGACGCTGATGGTGCTGAACAAGGTGGACAAACTCCTCGGCGACGATCTCGTCACCCGCTACCTCGGCCGCTTCCCGAACACGGTGTGCATTTCCGCGCGCACGGGTGCGGGCTTCGCCGAATTGAAGGCCGAGCTGGGCGGTATGTTGCGCCCGATGCGCCAGCTCATGGACCTCGCGATCCCGCACGAATCCGCGGCGCTGATTGCGAAGCTGCATTCGGTCGGGCAGGTGATTGAAAAAAATTACGACGGCCCGCTGGCGCGCTTCAAAGTGCGCGTGCCGCCGCACGTCGTGACCGAGTACACGCCCTACCTCGCCAAGTCCGACGGCGCGGTGGCGAACTGATTTTTGCGCGCGTCACATGGAACGAAGCGACCATCCCGAGCCGCGCGGCGATCCACCCGAAGCGGCGCGCACGTCGCTGCGCGTGAAGGATCTGCCCGCGCAGGAACGGCCGCGCGAACGCCTCGTGGCGCACGGCCCGGAGCAACTCGCCAACGCCGAACTCATCGCGATTATTTTGCGCACCGGAATGAAGGGCCGTTCCGCGATCGTCATCGCGCAGGAATTGCTCGCGCGATTTCAAACGCTGGAAAACCTCGCGCGCGCCCCGTGGCAGGAACTGGCGCGCGTGAAGGGCATCGGCCGCGACAAGGCCGTGGCGCTGAAGGCCGCGTTCACGCTGGCGCAGCGGATGGCCGCGGAGATTCGCCACGAGCAACCGTTGATCACCACGCCCGAGCACGTGGCGGATTTGTTGCGCGAGGATCACCGGCTCGCCGAGGTCGAGTTTTTCCACATCATCCTGCTGAACACGCGCAGCCGGTTGATCCGCGTCGAGCGCATCTCCCAGGGCGCGCTCGACACGACCATCGCGCAGCCGCGCGAGGTTTTCCG
The DNA here is from genome assembly GCA_043757645.1 of Verrucomicrobiota bacterium. GTDB lineage: Bacteria > Verrucomicrobiota > Verrucomicrobiia > Limisphaerales > BJHT01 > BJHT01. Next base: position 1,896 of record JAYVOY010000439.1, on the reverse strand, counting down.
CCTCGCGCTCGCGGCCAACGCGGCGAAGGTCGTGCTCGTTCACAATCATCCCAGCGGCGATCCCACGCCGTCCGAGGCGGACATCCGCGTGACGCGCGACATGATCCGCGCCGGGCAATTGCTGAAGATCGAAGTCACGGACCACATCATCCTCGGCAAGGTCACGGTCGAGCGCCCGAAGGACTTCGTCTCGCTGCGGGAACTGGGCCACTGCTACGCGTGAACGAAATGGGACGGCTCGCTCAAACGCAGAGACGCAGAGAACGCAGAGGAACGCGGAGACGACCGCTCATGCGGTCATCAAATTGCGCCGCAAGATGTCCGTTGATCCCGAATTCCGAAATCGGAATGGGGAGCGCACGCGGCCCGCGTGCTGGTTTGGGCGGCCCGCCCAAACCAGCGTGTCCCAGTTCTAACTTTCTTCTTCGCGCGAAAAAGTTAGTGGAACGAAGTTTTCGGCGAGCCGCCGAAAACTGCACGCCAGCGGCGTGCGCTCCCCGCGCCGCTGCGCGGCTCGCAATCCCGACTTCGGAGTTCGGGTTAATTCTCTGCGCCTCTCTGCGTCCTCTGCGCCTCTGCGTTAATACAAGGCACATCACCGGCTGCACGGTTGCGGTTCCAAACTCTCGTCCACCCGGTCGGCTGAAGCCGGGACTCCGTACCGACAGCGTTCATCGGTGCGTTTTCGTCGCGGGGCAATTTTAGCGAACCCAATTTTCCCATGTCCCTGATTCATCCCACCGCTGTCATTCATCCGCAGGCGCAACTGCATCCGAGCGTGAGCGTCGGGCCGTACGCGGTGATCGACGCCCACGTCGTCATCGGCGCCGACTGCCGCGTCGGGCCGCACACGCAGCTCACGGGGCACACGACGATTGGCGCGCGCAATCAGTTCCACGCGGGCTGCGTCATCGGCGACGCGCCGCAGGATTTGAAATATCACGGCGAACCCACGCGCCTGCGCATTGGCGATGACAACGTGTTTCGCGAACACGTCACCGTGCATCGCTCGAACAAACTCGCCGAGGACACCGTGCTCGGTTCGCACAATTTCCTCATGGCGCACAGCCACGTTGGGCACAACACGACGCTCGGCAACCACGTGATTCTTGCCAACGGCGCGCTGCTCGGCGGGCACGTGACGGTCGAGGATCGCGCGTTCCTCTCGGGCAATTGTCTCGTCCACCAATTTGTGCGCATCGGCACGCTGGCGCTGATGCAGGGCGGCGCGGCGATCAGCAAGGATCTGCCGCCGTTCACCATCGCGCGCGGCGACAACGGCATTTGCGGATTGAACACCGTCGGGCTGCGCCGGGCGGGTTTCACCTCGGAGCAACGACTCGAACTGCGCCGCCTGTATCACGAACTGTTTCGCAGCGGGAAACTGCTGCGCGCCGCGGCCTTCGCGGCGGACGCAAATTTCACCAGCGACCCCGCGCGACTGGTCCTGCGCTTCATCAAGGAAAGCAAACGCGGCGTGTGCGCGGATGTGGGCGGGGCGGCGGTGGCGGAGGCGTAGCAGGCCGCGGGTTTGGAGTCCCGCCTTCAGGCGGCGGGGCGTTCGCCGTCACGGAGGCCACGGAAATTTTTTTGCGTGCCGCGAGCGCGCACATCCCGCCGCCTGAAGGCGGGACTCCAAACCCGGTCCGCACCTCAAGCCCGGTCTTCATTCCGCCGATACTCGTCGCAAGGCGGCTGGTGTCGCACGACACCAACCTCGCCTCCCAACGAGAGATGAATACGAATTGCCCGCGCCCGGCACCGTCAGCCGCGTTCACGCTGCTGGAGGTTTTGATCGCCTCCGGCCTGCTCCTCGGTCTGGTGCTGGCGAGCATGAACGCGCTGTTCGTGATGGACAATTCCGGGCGGCGCCTCGCCGCGACGACCTCCGCGATG
>JAYVOY010000438.1:0-4410 GCA_043757645.1 Verrucomicrobiota bacterium | reverse complement strand
AGGTCAGCGTGCAGGCGTCGGCGCGTTTCTGAGCGGCGGATTTTGGCGTCGGGAGTCCGTGCAACGGGGCGGATTAATCTTTGGAAATCCCCGGGCCGGTGTGTTAACCGTATAGCCCTTTATGAACATTGTTGCTGTTGTCCGCGCGGGGTTGGTGTGTGCGCTTTCGGTGAGTGCGGTTTCCGGTCAATCGATCGTGAATCGGAACGGGCGAATCGCCGATGTGTTCGACACGCCGGCGGCCAAGTCCGCGACCAATTCGCGGACGGTCGTCTTCGAACCGCCGCCGGTGAACGTGCCCGCAACCTCGTACACCGTCACGCCGGCGGCGCCGGTGGTCGTCAACCCAGCCGTGACCACCACCACCCTGCGCATCAAGGCCCCGACCACGAGCGCTGGCCCGGTGATCCCCTCGGCCACGGACCCGTCGGCATTCGGAAATTCCGGCGCGGCAAAATCCGCTCTTTCGGTGACGCCCCCCGCGCCGTCGTTCCCGCCGACAGTGGTGACGTCCACCGCGCCGTCATTCCCGTCGGCAGTGGTGACGCCAGCCCCGCCATCGGTGTTTCCGTCGGCACCGGTTGCCCCGCCGCCCGTGATTTCGCGCGCGCCCATTGCGCCAATTCCAACGGCTTTTACTGCGGTAACGCCTCCGCCCGCGCCCGCACCGCGCTACTCCAGCGCCAGTGTTCCCGCCCCGCGAATCACCGCCACCGCATTCGAAAGCCGCGGCCCCAGTGGCACCAAATCCTACGTGATGAGTCCGAACGACCTCGTGGAAGTGAAAGTTTTTCAGGAACCCGATTTGGATTCGAGGGTCCGCGTTTCCAAGGACGGCACCGTGACTTTGCCCCTGATCGGCAGCGTGCGTTTTGCCGGTCGCACGGTGGATGAAGCGACGGCGATTGTTCGCGACACGCTCGACCGCCGGTTCATCGTCAATCCGCAAGTGAACCTGACCGTGGTCGATTACGCCAAGCGCCGCTTCACCGTGATGGGCGAGGTGCAGAAGCCCGGCAGCTTTGAAATCCCAAATGAGGAAACTGTGAACCTGCTCCAGGCGCTCGCGCTCGCGGGCGGCTACACGCGCATCGGCGAACCGACCAAGGTCACCGTCGTCCGCGTCGAGGGCGGGCAGCGCGTGGTCCACAAACTCAACGCCAAGGCGATGGCCCGCGATCAGAAGTCCAAGCCGTTTGAAATTCAAGCCGACGACACGATCACGGTCGGCGAGAGCGTGTTCTGAGCGGCGCGGACCGCGACTTTTCCAGAGGCCCGGCGAAGCGCTTCGCCGGGCTTTTTGTTTTCTGGAATCACAAGCGCGCAAGTCGGCTGCGAATTGTCGCGGCGGCGATTGCCAACCTCACCGAATGATCCCGCGCTTGCGCAGCAGCGCCTCCATCGCGCGATCCATCAGCAGCTCGGCCAGCGGCTGCGTCGCTTGATCGAGCGCGGTGTTGGCGGCTTTGAGTTTCGTCGGTTCGCCGATTTTCGTTTCGGGATTTTCCGCGGCCAACAGCGATTCGACCGCGTCCAACGCGGCTGCGATTTTCTCGCGCTGTTCCGCGGCTAGTTCCTCGCCGCACTCGCCGAGGCCGTTGCGCGTGGCCTGGACGGTTTCCTCGGCGCGCAGTTTCGCCTCGATCCACTGGCGCGCCTTCAAATCATCGAAGGCGTGTTCGACCGATTCCTCGACCATCTGCTGCACCGCAGCGTCATCGACATCGACCGCGGATTTCAGCGGCACGATTTTCTGGTGCCCCGTCTTCGTGTCGCGCGCGAGGACGTGCAGGATGCCGTTGGCGTCGATCTCGAATTGCACGCCCACGCGCGCGATGCCCCGCGGGGCGGCCGCAAATTCCAGAGCAAATTTCCCGAGGCTCCAGTTGTCCGCCGCCCGCTCGCGTTCGCCCTGCAACACGTGGATCAACATGCTGCGCTGGCCATCGACCGCCGTGGTGAACAGCTCGCCCGCCTTCACCGGAATCGTCGTGTTGCGCGGGATGATCACGTTCATCAAACCGCCGAACGTCTCGATGCCCAGCGACAACGGCGTCACGTCGAGCAACAAAATGTCCTTGAATCCGCCGGACAAAATCTCCGCCTGAATCGCCGCGCCCAGCGCCACGGCCTCGTCGGGATTTTGCGACGTGTTCAGCACCGGCCCGGCGGGCTTGTGGTGCTCCGCGCCGAGCCGCAGATCGCCGCGCACCTCCGCGAACTCCGCGCAGCCGAACCACTCGGCCACGCTGCGCCGCACCAGCGGCATCCGCGTTTGGCCGCCGACGAGAATCACCTGGTCGAGCTCCTTCGCCGCGAGCTTCGCGTCCGCGAGCGAACGCAGGCAATGCGGGCGCGTTTGCGCGATGAGATCGTTCGTGAGGCCCTCAAGTTCTTCGCGGCGCAAACGGCAGGAAAAACTAAAATCCGCCGTGAGAAACGGCAGCGGAATCTCCACCTCGGTCTCGGTCGAAAGTCGAATCTTGGCCTGCTCGGCGGCTTCGCGAATGCGCGACAGCAGCGGCAAATCCCGCCGCGCGTCGGGTCCGCCCGCGGCGAGAATTCGCGCGACGAGAAAATCAATCACGCGGCGATCCAGATCATCGCCGCCGAGACGCGTGTTGCCATTCGTCGCGAGCACTTGGAACACGCCGTTGTTCAACTCGAGAATCGAGAGATCGAACGTCCCGCCGCCGAGATCGTACACCGCGATTTTCGATTTCTCGCGCAACCGCTGGAGACCGTAGGCGAGCGCGGCGGCCGTGGGTTCGTTGACGATCCGCTCGACGGTCAGGCCCGCGAGTTCGCCCGCGTGCTTGGTCGCGTTGCGTTGCGCGTCGTTGAAATACGCCGGCACCGTGATGACCGCGCGCGTGACGGGTTCGTTGAAATACGCCTCCGCATCGGCCTTCAATTTCTTCAACACCTCCGCGGAGATTTCCTCGGGCGTGTGGTCGCGTCCGTGAATGCGGATCGTCACCGGACCCGCGCCAACAGCGGCGACGGGATAGGTCACCTCCATTTCCTCACGCGGAATTTCCGCGCCGCGCCGGCCGATGAAACGCTTCACCGAGTAGGCCGTTTCCGCCGGGCGAATCACGCGCACGCGATTGGCGGGATGGCCCACGATTGGCGGCGCGGCATCCGCGGGGAAATGCACGACCGACGGCGTCAGGCGCTGGCCCGCGGCATCCGCGAGGACCAGCGGGATGCCGGAATCCACCGTCGCGACCAGCGAGTTGGTGGTGCCCAAGTCGATGCCAACAATTCTGCTCATGAAAAAATCGCGCGCGCGGGAAGTGCCTTCGAGGCACCCATCCGCGAACGGCGCGCGACGATAACACAAAACCACAGCGCGCCACCGGAAAACGCGCGCCCCCGGCCGGTGAACGCCACTCCACTTGTGGGAGCCGGGGTAACGAGGCCCCAACTCTTTCCGCGCGGAAATCATCCGCCATCCACAACTGCGACCCAGCCCCGATGCGCGCATGCAGGCGGGGGCGAAACTCCCCGCGAACCGGAGCGCCGAGCACCTGCTCGGCGTGAGCGATTGCCGCCAATTCGCGCCGAGCAGGTGCTCGGCGCTCCGATCGGGGTGGAGACGGCTCGTCTCCATTACGGAGAGATCCCGCCTTTCCCAGGCCGTCCCACCCCGGTCTTCAGCGCAGTTCGCGCGCGGCCCACACGGCGAGTTTCTCGCGGAAGATTTTTGCGTTGTGGCGGATGTCCACGGGGAAGGCGGGGTGAAACAAAATCGTGCGAATCTCGCGCGTGAGTTCGTGCGCGCCGCCGCGCGCGAGCAACTCCGCGCGGATTTTCTCGTGCGCTTCGCCGCGCGCGGCGGGTTCGAGTTCCACGCAAAGCACCGGCTGCATTTCGCCGCCGCGAACGACGCCGACGAGCGCGCTGCGAAACACCGCCGGGTGCGTGTTGAAGATCCCCTCGCACGGAATCGTAAAGAGCGTGCCGCGCGGCGTGACGACCCGGTGGGCCTTGCGCCCGCAGAACCACACGCGCCCGCTCGCGTCGAGATAACCCACGTCGCCCATGCGATGAAAAAATCCGCCGCCCGCGGGGTCGGGGATTTTCGCGCGCGCGGTGTGGTCGGGGCGCCGGAAATATTCGCGTGTCACGTTGTCGCCGCACACGGCGATCTCGCCGATTTCGCCGCCGCCCAGCACGAGCGAATCACTCCACGCGGCGATCGGTTCGTCCGTGATGCGGATGATTCGCAGCGTGATTCCCGGCACGGGTTTCCCCACGCAAACACCGCCGCCCTGCGCGGTGCGGTGGCGCGTTTCGCCCAGAATTTCCGCGCTGCCAATCGAGCTGACCGGCAGTGATTCCGTCGCGCCGTAAGGCGTGAAAACCTGCGTGTCCGCCGCGAGCATTCGGGTGAAGCGCGCGAGC
>JAYVOY010000437.1:0-16722 GCA_043757645.1 Verrucomicrobiota bacterium | reverse complement strand
CGCTTGATGTAGGTCGTCATCGTCTCGGAGCGCGCGCCGGGGCGCGAGGCGGAGATGGCGTCGGCGGCGCTGATGAGGATGCCCCAGATGCCGATGTGCGGGACTTCGTCGTGGTGCGAGGCGACGCCGTCCACGACCTCGTCGGATTCGCCGTTGCGCTTGACGAAGTCTGCGCCGACGGCGGCGTGGGAGCCTTCGGTTTCGTGGTTGAGCGCCTTGCCGATGTCGTGGAGGAGTCCGGCGCGTTTGGCGATGGTGATGTCGGCCCCGAGTTCGGCGGCCATGAGGCCGGCGAGGTGCGCGACTTCGACGGAGTGGTGCAAAAGGTTTTGGGAGAAGCTTTGGCGGAATTTCAGGCGGCCCAAAACCTTCACAATTTCCACGGGCAGCGGCGGAAGGCCGACTTGATAGACGGCTTCCTCGCCGGCCTTGACGATGCGTTCGTCCATTTCCTCGCGGACTTTGGTGACGACTTCCTCAATGCGGGTGGGATGAATGCGGCCGTCGAGGATGAGGCGTTCCATCGCCTCGCGCGCGATCTCGCGGCGGACGGGGTCGAAGCCAGAGAGGACGACGGCGTTGGGGGTGTCATCGATGAGGACGGTGATGCCGGTGGCACCCTCGAAGGCGCGGATGTTGCGGCCTTCACGGCCGATGATGCGGCCCTTAATGTCGTCGCCGGTGAGGGCGATGGTGGCGGTGGAGGTCTCGCAGGTGTGCGGTCCGGCGTAGCGCTGGACGGCGAGCGTGATGATGCGGCGGGCTTGTTCCTCGGCTCGGTGCTTGGCTTCTTCGAGCATGTGGCGGGCGAGGTCGTTGGCGTCGCGGCGGCACTCGCGCTCGACGTCTTTCATGAGGAAGGCGCGGGCTTCGGCCTCGCTGAGGTGGGCCGTTTTTTGGAGTTCTTCGCGGCGGGATTTGAGGAGTTGCGTCAACTCGGTCTGCGCGGTTTCGAGATTGGACTGGCGTTGTTCGAAGGCGGCTTGTTGGTCGCGCAACGTTTTTTCCTGGCGCGCGAAATTTTCGAGTTGCTGGTTGACGAGGGTTTCGCGTTGGGCGACGCGCTGTTCCTGGGCTTGGATTTCGAGTTGGCGCGCGTGGGAAAGTTTTTCGATTTGTTCGCGCTGGTGAAGGGCTTCCTCGTTGGTTTTTAGGCGCGCCTCGCGGAGGAGGGTGTCGGCTTCGCGTTTGCCGTGCTCGATAATTTGCTGTGCTTGCGAGGTGAGCGCGCCCTGGCGGGAGCGGTCGAACCAGCGCGTGAGCAGGAAGGCGGCGAGGGCACCGCCGCCGATGCAGGCGGCGGCTTCCGGTGTAGAAATGGCGGCCAGAAACATTAGTGCAATTCGCGAATCGGCAGTTCGAACGTGAGCCAGCGCGCGGGCGTGGCGAGATAGTTCATCGGGACGTCGTGCGTCTCTGCGGGGAGTTGTTCGACCAATTGCCAGTCGAACGCCACCCCGCATTTTGCCGAGGGGGTTTGGGAGAGCAGGCGGTCGTAATAGCCTTTCCCGCGACCGAGTCGTCGCCCGAGAATGTCGAAGCCTATTCCGGGAACGAGGAGCAAGTCCAGTTGCATCAACGGAAGAGTTGCGCACGCGGTGGAAGGTTCGAGGACGCCGAATTTTCCGGGGCGCAATTCCGCGGCGGGGTCGCGGAGGAGCGCGGCTTCGTAAGTGTCGGTGGCGGGGACGTGGCGGGGCAGGGCGACGCGTTTGCCGGTGGCGAGGGCGCTGGCGAGGAGCGGGGCGAGGTCGGGTTCGTCGGGGAGCGGGGTGTAGAGCAACACGCATTGGGAGCGCTGCCAGAGGGGGGTTTGTGCGAGTCGCTCGCAGAGGCGGAGGGAGGCGTCGTGGCGTGCGGCGGCGGGGTGGCGGCGGTTTTCGTCGCGCAGGCGGGTGCGCCAGAATTGCTTGGGGGAGCGGTCTTCGGGGGTCATGGCGCGGGTGGACGCGGTTGGTTTTGTGCGGCGAGGGCGCGCCAGTGGGCGAGGCGTTCCTTGATTTTCTTTTCCACGCCTTGCTCGGTTGGTTCGTAGTAACGGCGCGGGGCACCAAGATAATCTTGCGCGACGAAATGGCCGGGATGTTCGTGCGCGTATTGGTAGCCCTCGCCGTGGCCGAGGCGTTTGGCACCGGCGTAACTGCCATCGCGCAGGTGCATCGGCACGGGCAGCGTGCGGCCGGAGCGGACGTCCTCGAGCGCGGCGTCAATCGCGGTGTAGGCGGTGTTGCTCTTGTTCGCGGTGGCGACGTAGATCGTGGCTTCGGCGATGAGAATGCGCGCCTCGGGCCAGCCGATGAATTCCGCGGCCTCGTGCGCGGCTTGCGCGAGCACGAGCGCCATCGGATCGGCGAGACCGACATCCTCGGCGGCGGCGATGAGAATGCGGCGCGTGATGAAGCGCGGGTCTTCGCCGGCGTGAATCATTTTCGCGAGCCAATACAATGCGGCGTCGGGGTCGCTGCCGCGCATGGATTTGATGAAGGCGGAAATCGTGTCGTAATGCGCGTCGCCATCGCCGTCGTAAACGATCGCCTTTTTCTGAATGCACTGTTCCGCGACGGCGAGCGTGACAGGGATGAAACCCTCCGCGGCGGGCGGGGTGGTGAGCGCGGCGATCTCGAGCGAGTTGAGGGCCTTGCGCGCGTCGCCATCCGCGACGCGCGCGAGGTGCCGGAGGGCGTCATCCTCGGCGCGGATTTTCAGATGGCCGAGGCCGCGGGTTTCGTCCTGCAACGCGCGTTGCAAGAGTGCAAGCAGGTCGGCCTCGCTGATGGGTTGCAGCTCGAAAACCTGCGAGCGCGAGACGAGCGGCGAGTTGACGAAGAAGAACGGATTGTGCGTCGTCGCGCCGATCAAACGCACCACGCCGCTCTCGACATCGGGGAGCAAAACGTCCTGCTGCGATTTGTTGAAGCGGTGGATTTCGTCGATGAAGAGCAGCGTGGACTGGCCGGTGTTTTCGCGGCGATTGGCGGCGCCGGAGAGGACGCGCCTCATGTCGGCGACGTTGGACTCCACGCCGCTCAGGCGCTCGAAACGGCTGCGGGTTTGGTTGGCGATGATTTGCGCGAGCGAGGTTTTTCCCGTGCCGGGCGGACCGTAAAAAATCACCGACTGAATGCGGTCCGCCTCGATGGCGCGGCGGAGCAACTGGCCGGGGCCGAGGATGTGCGTCTGACCGACGTATTCGGCGAGCTGACGCGGCCTCATGCGCGCGGCGAGGGGCGCGGGCGAGGCGGGGAGGACGGGTTCCGCAGGCGTTTCCGCGGCGGGTTTCGGGGCGAATAATTCATCCTGCGCCATGTGGCGGGGAAGGTAGGGAGAGGCGGGCGGCGGGGCAAAAACAAAACGCGGGCGCGCAGTGTGAGTTTTGCAATTCTCCGAAAAATCAATTTGTTGCCCGCGCCCGGATTGCTTGGTGCTGTTCTCCCTCACCGCAGCCCTCTCCTGGCGGGAAAGGGCAGGGGTGAGGGGAAACGGCTCCAAACAAATCGAGGTTCGCGCTCAAATTATCCCGCGCCAGAAAACAAAAACGCCCGCCGGGGTTGCCGGCGGGCGGGAGCGGAGTGCGGGGAAAACTAACCCCACCGTAATGCCGTGTGTTAACATCTCCTGTGAACTGCGGTTCGAACAGGTGGGACCCAAACAGTGGCTTTCGACTTCCAGTGAAGGCCCGTCGGCCACCTATGTAGTCAAGGCCCCGTGTTGATTAAATACGGTTCAAGGATTGTGTTGCAATGCACGAACATGGCAGGGCTAAAACTCTAATTGCCGCCGCTCTCAAAGATCAGGGCACCCGGACTGAAACCAACGCGTGCCGATGGGGGCAACCCTTCGTTCGCGGGGCTTTTTTCGCAAGAAAAATTCGCTCCGCTCGTAAGAAATATTTCTTCTGCGAAACAGCCGCGGGAATTTTGCCGCGCAGATTCTCCCGCTAAAGTTGCGAGCGAAACAAGCCGGTGATCGCCTCGCCGAGTTGATGGAGCCACGAGCGGTTGCGCCATTCTTTGAGCGACATTTCGCGCGCTTTGGATTTGTCGGTTTCGAAGATGCGGTTTTGCGCGGCGGCGAAGGAGGCGGAGAACACGTTGAGATTGGCCTCGTCGTTCAGGCGGAAGGAGCGGCTGTCGATGTTGGCGGAGCCGACGGAGACCCAGATGTCGTCCACGATCATGACCTTCGTGTGATACATGGTCGGCTGGTATTCGTGGATTTTCACGCCGGCTTGGAGGAGCGGTTCCCAGCGGTCGCGCGAGGCGAGGCCCACGATGCGCGTGTCCGTGATGGAGCCGGGAAGGATCACCTCGACCTCGACGCCGCGTTGGCGCGCGGCGATGAGGCCAGCGGTCATCAAGTTGCCGGGGACGAAGTAGGGTGAACAGAGGCGGATGCTTTTGCGCGCGGCGGCGATCGAGAGCAGATACATCAAGCGCACGCTCTCGACGCCTTCGCGCGGGGAGCTGAAAAAGACCTGGGCGAAATCACCGCCGACGGCCTCGAGGGGCGGGAAATATTCCTCGCCGTGGAGCACGACGTTGCGGGTCTTCATCCAGTTGTCCATGAACGCGGCCTGCATCTGGCCGACGGCGGGGCCTTCGAGTTTGAACTGGGTGTCGCGCCAATGCTCGGCGTCGTGCGCGTTGCCGAGCCAGAGGTCGGCGATGCCCGCGCCGCCGGTGAAGCCGACCTGGCCATCGACGACGAGAATTTTCCGGTGGTCGCGGTGGTTGACGCGGAGCGGGCCTTTCCAAAAGAGCGGGTGATATTTCTCGACCTCGACGCCGGCGTCTTCCATGCGGTGCAACGCCGCGGAGTCGATGCGCGAGGAGCCGAACCAGTCGAGGAGCAGGTGAACTTTCACGCCGGCGCGGGCGCGTTCGATGAGGGCGTCGGTGAATTGCGCGCCGATTTCGCCGGACCAGTAGATGTAGGTCTCGAAGGTGATGGTGCGCTGCGCACCGCGGACGGCGGCGAGCATGGCGGGGAAAATCTCGTCGCCATTGACAAGGGCCGTGACGCGGTTGCCCGCGACGATGCCGGGTCCGAGCAACTGGCCGAGGGAGCGCAGGAATTGCGGGTCGGTGACGGCGTATTGCGATTCGATCTGATACTTGATCCCGCGCGAGCCGAAGGTCGCGCAGCCGGTGAGCAGGGCGCTCACCAGGAAGAGCAGGGCGATGTTTGTGAGGCGTTGCATGATCGCAGAATCGAGCTTGCCGCAACTGCGGTGAACTGACGGATGCGCGCGCGGAGGTCGCGGAAAATCTAAACCTCAGTGACGGGTAACAGAAAGGCGAACCGGCGCGCAATGGGGATCACATGACAATTTCGTGACGCGGCGCGACGCCGCCAACGGTGAATCGAACTGGAATCGGCGCGGGCGGGTGTGGCGGCGGGAACACTGACGCGCCCGCTCGAAATGATGGCCCGCAGAACACGGGAAACTTCGCGGAAAATGGAGGGGGCGCTTGGTGGGAATTTGTCTCGGGAGCCGGAGTATTCCCGGAGCTTGCGGAAAGCGGCGCGGGGATTTTGACGCGGCAGAATAATTTCGCGCCCACCCATCCCGGCGCGCGCGGCACGCGGGAGGGGCGGCGCGAGGTGCGTCACTTGACGTTGAAGCGGTGGATGCGGCCGAAGACGCTGTATTCGGAAACGAAGATGTCGCCCGCCGCGTTGAAGGCCACGCCGTGCGGCGCGGTGACGAAGCCCGGCCGCCATTTCTCGGGCTTGGTTTGGTTGTTCTTCACTTCGGATTTTTCCGTGTTCAGGCCGACGCGCGCGACGGTTTTGCCTTCCTTGTCGAGCACGCTGACGGCACCGCCAATTTCGCCGACGAGCGCGTAGTTGCCCTGCACGCAAACGGCCGCGGGCGCGAGCAAGTCCTTCGCGACGACGCCGAGGAATTCGCCGTCGGCGGACAGGTGAACGACGCGCAAGGCCTCGCGATCACAGGCGATGATGCGGATGGGTGTGAAGCGTGTGTCCACGGCGATTTTGTGGAGCGTGGTGAAATTGTAGGGCGCCTTTTTGCCGCCGAAGGATTTGAGGTGTTTCCCCGTTTTGTCGAAGTGATGGACGTAGCTGCTGGCGTAGCCGTCGGTGACGTAGAGATCGCCGTTGGGCGCGACATCCATGCCGGTGAGCGCGACGCGGGTCTTGCCCTCTTTGTTTTTGGCCTTGAAGTCGTCGGGGATGACGGACGAGGGGATGTTCAGCACTTCTTTGCCGTCGAGCGTGAGCTTGAGAATGTTGCCGCCGGTGAGGCGCGCGCCGTAGATGAATTCCGCGCCGTCGGCGTCCTTGTGAATCACGAAACCGTGGAAATCGCTCGGCGCATTGGGCACGACGCGCAGCCATTTGCCGTCCTTGTCGTACACCTGCACGCCGGCCTTCGGATCCTGCACGCTCGCGTAAACATCGCCGTTGGCGCTCACGGCGATGTCGCCGTGCATGTTGCCGATTTGCGGGCGGTCGGCGGGGAGTTTGTACCAGTTGGGAATGACTTGGTATTCAACGGCGGCGGCGTTGGTCAGCAACGCGGCCAGGGTGAGGATTAAGGGGATTTTGTGGGGGATGTTCATGAGTGTTTGAGTTGAGAATTTGCGCGGTGAAGGGACACCAAACTCGGGGTGGCTGTCAACGTCGCGTTCGTTGCATCGCGTCGCCGCGGGCTTTGGGTGCGGATGATTCACCGCTGCGCCGACATTCAATTCCCCATGATTTTGTGCCCCATGATTCTGTGAAAATCCGGCTTCGCTCCCGAAACTCCAAGCGGGGATTTTTACAGAATCATGGGGCACAAAATCATGGAGAGAAAAAGGGCGGCCTGAGGCCAAGCCGCTTCAGGCGGCGGGGGCGGGGAAAATGGCGGGAGTGGCGGGACTCGAACCCGTAACCTCTGCCGTGACAGGGCAGCGCTCTAACCAATTGAGCTACACCCCCGCAAAGGGGAAAAAGAGCCGTGGTCAACGCTTGGTTGTCAGCCAAGAGTCCCTTCTAAAAACAAAACGATTCGGGCAGCAGACGCCAAGGAGGTGGGGATGGGGAATCCCGCTGAAGAAACGTGCTGCCGCCCGAATCAAAAGCTGACCAGAGAGTATTATTCGGGAGTGGATTGTCAACAATTTGGTTAAGTTTTTTCTGGAATTTATCGCGGGAGAATTTCAGGCCTCAAAAATGCCGCCGGCCGCTTGATAATTTTGGTAACGGCGATGTTTCCCCCGAGTTTCGGCTTTGATCTTTGCGCTCGCAAAACTATAACCACGCCCATGTTGCCGAAATTGCTGTCAGCCGGAGGTCCGGTGGCTTGGTTGCTGTTGGTCGCCGGGGCGGTGGCGGCAGCGGTGTTTTTGGAGCGCCTGCTGCGCTTTCACAGCGACCAGATCAATTCCACCGAGTTCATCGCCGGCATCCGCAACGTCCTCAAACGCGAGAACATCGTGGAAGCCATTTCCATCTGTGACGCCACGCCCGGCCCCGTCGCGCGCATGGTCAAGACCGCGATTCTGAGCCGCGACCGCGGGCGCGAGGGCGTGCGCGAAGCGATCGAGGAGGCGGGCTTGCTCGAAGTGCCGCGTCTGGAGGAGAAGCTCGGCCTGATCGCCACGCTCGCGCAAATCGCCCCGCTCATCGGGCTGTTCGGCACGGTGCTGGGCTTCGTCGATATTTTGCGCGAGATGGAGGCCCACGGGTTGGCCGCCAGTCCGCTCCTGCTCACGGGCGGCGTGTGGAAGGCGCTCATCAGCACGGCGCTCGGGCTGGCCGTCGCGATTCCATGTTACGCGGGCTACAACTATCTCGTCAGCCGTGTGAATGCGATCGTGCGCGACATGGAAAAAATCTCGACGGAAGTCGCGAACCTGGTCGGCGACCTCGGCGGCGGCAACCCGGGCAAAGGATGAAATTCCCGCGCCACGCACGGATGTTCCGGGGGCAATTGGACGCCGCGCCGTTCGCGGGCGTGTTTTTTCTGCTGCTCATTTTCGTGGTGCTCAATGCGTCCTTCGTTTTCACGTCCGGCGTGCGCATCAATCTCCCCGAGGCCGGACGCCTCGCCGCGACGGGGCGGCCGACCGTTGTGGTCGCGGTGGATCGCGGCGGGTTGTTTTATTTCCAGAGTCAGGCCATTGAGCTGGACCCGCTCCAACTGCGGCTCAAGGAAGCCGCCGCGCGCGCGCCCGCGGAACTCACGCTGGTCGTGCAGGCGGACCGCGCGGTCGCGCACGACGTGATCGTGCGCCTCAGCGTGCTGGCGCAAAACGCGGGCATCCGGGACGTGATCCTCGCGACGCGCCCGGCGGGGACCACGCCGCCCGTCCTGCCGCCGCCATGAATCCCGCCACAACCCCGCCGCAGCCGTGGTCGCGACAGCGCTGGGCGGCCGTCACAACCGTGATCGTCGTGGTGAAGATTTCACTGCTGTTTCTTTTCTCGGAAAAATCCCCCGCGGTGTCCCGCGCCCCCGCGTCCGGCACCCATATTTCCCTCGTGCTCGATCCCGTCGTCGGCGAACATGTGCTCGAAATCCTCGGGGCAAATGATCCCACGCTGTTCGCGCTGGCCAGTCCGCGCGGTTTTTCCGGCAAAGGCTGGCTGAATCCGCCGCCGCGCCAGCACCGCTTGCAGGAATGGACCGAGCCGGACCCGGAGTTGCCGCAAGCAGCGCCCGCGGCCACCCTCACGCTCTCCAGTTTTCTCCGCACCAATCTTTCCGGAATGGAAGTAACCGCCGAAAAACTTGCCCCCGACCTGCGCTCGCTCGCGCTGCCATTGTTGGTCCTGCCATTGTTGACCACCAATCTCAGCCCGCCCGAAACGAGCCGCCCGCAGGTCGCCCGGTCGCGCGCCCCGCCGGTCTGGTCGCCGCTGGATTCCCGCGAGCCGGTCACGTGGTTGCCGCCACGCCTCGCCCCCGCCGGAGGCGTGCTGGCGGAAGCGAACCGGACAAACTTCCCCGCACTTCAGGCGTTGCCGCACACCGCGCCGCTGCCCGGCTCCGCCCGCCCGCCCGCCCCGCTTCCGCTTCCGGCAAAACCCGCCGCCGCACCGCGCCCCGAATTGGAGCGCCCCGCGCCGCCGGCTCCGAAAACCTCGGCCCGCCTCCGTTCTCGTCCGCCCGCGAGCCACCCCGCGCCCGCGCGCTCCTCCGCTCCGCTCCGCGCATGACCATCGACGCGCTGCTGTTTGCCTATCTCGCCACGATGCTCGCCGGCATTGCCAGCGCCGCCGTTTACCACGAGCGCCGCCGCCGCCGCTTCGAACCGACGCCGAGCAAAGATCACATTTTCCGCTGCGGGAAATGCGCCTTCGTTTACACCGACGACGAGGACGTGGACCGCTCCCGCTGCCCGCAGTGCGGCACGCAAAACGAGGAGATCGAATTTTGACGCGGGCCGTGCGAGCGCGCGGGAAGTGGGGGAAATAAGCTCAAAGCTTCAAAGCTCAAAGCTCAAGGGAAGGTCCAAGTTCCAGAGTCAGCAATTTTTCCGCTACGGAAGCCGAACCACCGCCACAGCCCGGAACGAGTGTTGCCTCACTGTTTTCCCTTTGGAATTTGCCCCTTCCCTTGAGCTTTGAGCTTTGAGCTTTGAGCTTTGAATCTTTGAGCTTCTCCCCCTACGCTCGCCGCGAATTGGCCACTCGTGGCGGCAGCGCCGCGAATCCAAGGACATGAATTTTACTCCGAAAACCATCTCCCGCCGGTTGCAGGTGTACATCGCCTCCGCGACGTGCTTCGTACTCATCGTGACCACGTGGATCAGCTACCAAAGCAACCGCGACTCGCTGAACGAGCAGACCAATCGTGAAGCCGCAAAACAGGTCGGCGCGGCCGTTTCGCAACTGGATGATTTTCTCATCCGCGTTGGCCAAAACGTCCGCAGCCTCGCCATTCGCCAAGCCGGCTTTGGCCATCAAGCCGACGCCAGCCTCGGGCCGCACCTCGCCGAATCCCTGAACGACGCGCCCGAGGACGAGATCTACGGCCTTTACTTCGCCTTCGAACGCAAGGGTTGGAAAGAAACCAACGCGATGGTCTGGGTCGATCGCAAAAGCTGGCCGAACACCGTCTCGTTGAAGTACGACTATCACGACGCCAAACAGGGCTGGTATCAAACCTCCAAACGCAATCGCCGCGTCCACCTCACCGATCCGTATTTTGATGAAGACGGCTCCGAGATCACGATGCTCACCCTGAGCGCGCCCGCGTTCGATGCGGATGACGAATTGATCGGCGTCGCCGGCGCGGACATTTCCCTGCGCCGACTCCAAAACATCGTGGACCACATCCGGCTGCGGGGCAGCGACACCCGCGCCCGCGGCACGCTTCAATCCGAATACGCGTATCTCGTCAGCGGGCGTGGCCGGATCATCACGCATCCCGACCCCGGCCGCATGTTGCGGCGTGATTCCGAGAGCGCCAGCGTCACGGATCTCCCCGACGGAAAATTCATCGCCGGGGAAACCGAAGGCCACGCCCGCCTTGAAATTGACGGCGAGATCCGCCGCGTCTTTTGGGCGGCCTCACAAATGAACGGGTGGAAGGTCGTTCTCAACATTCCCGAATCCTCCGTGATTGGTCCCGTTCACGCGCTCACCCGCCGCCTCCTGGGCTTCGGCGCGCTCGAAGTTCTGTTCATGATCCTCGTCGTCACCGCCATTTCCCGGCGCGTCACGCAACCGCTCGAACAGTTGACCGCCGCCGCCGGCGAAATCGAAAGCGGCAATTTCCAAAGCGCCTCGCTGGATCAACTCGCCAAAAAACCCGATGAACTCGGGCGCCTGGCCAACAGCTTTCAAACCATGGCCGCCGAAATCAAAGGCCGCGAAGCCAAGCTCGCCGAGTGGAATCAGAACCTCGAAAAAACCGTCGCCGCCCGCACCACCGAACTCGCGCAGGCCGTGCAATCAATCGCCGGCGAACTCGCCGAGGCCTCCGACTACGTCCGCTCGCTGCTCCCGCCGCCGCACGAGGGCGACATCCGCACGAGTTGGCGCTTCATTCCCTCGCAGCAACTGGGGGGCGATGCCTTCGGTTACGAGTGGCTCGACGACGATCACTTCGCCATTTATCTCCTCGACGTTTGTGGCCACGGCGTCGGCGCCGCGCTGCTTTCCATCTCCGTGATGAACGTCCTCCGCTCGCGTTCACTGCCCGGCGTGGATCTGAAAAATCCCGGGGAAGTGCTTGCCACGCTCAACGAGCGGTTCCCGATGGAGAATCACAACAACATGTATTTCACGATGTGGTACGGCGTTTACAACAAACACACCCGCCGCCTCGCCTACGCCAGTGGCGGACATCCCCCCGCCGTCCTCGTCATGCGCCCCGAGAGCGCCGCCCAGCCCGCCCTCTCCCTGCGCACCAAGGGCGGCGTCATTGGCGGCATGCCGGGACTCCCCTACATCTCCGGCTCCTGCGATGTGCCCCCGGGCAGCCGCCTCTTCGTTTTCAGCGACGGCGCCTACGAAATCACCAAGAAGGAGGGCGGCATGTTGCACTTCAACGAATTCCTCACCCACCTCACCGCCGCCACCCACGCCAACCACGACCTCGACCACACCGTCACCTTCGCCCGCGATGTTTCCGGCAAGACCGCCTTCGAGGACGACTTCTCCATTCTCAAGATCGATTTTCACCCCCACTGAATTATGCAAAACCGTTGCTCGATCGAACTCCGCTACGACTTCTGCGAACTCGAACGCCTCTACGAGGTCGTCACGCGCTTCCTGCAAACCCACGGCCAAACCTCGAAGTTCATCAACTCGGTGAACCTCGTCCTCGAGGAAATGGTGACCAATGTCATCAAATACGCCGAACCCAAAGCCGGCGATCCCCACGTCTCCGTCCACCTCGACCTCGTTTCCCGCGAACTGACCGTCACGCTCATCGACAACGGCCCCGCCTTCAATCCGCTCCTCCATCCCGACGTGGACACCACCGCGCCCATCGAGGAACGCGAGATCGGCGGCCTCGGCATTCACCTCGTGAAAAAACTCGTGGACCACCTCGAATACCACCGCCGCGACAATCAGAACCATCTGATCCTCGTGAAAAAATTCGCCGAGGAAAAACCCCTGCGTCCCTTGTAGGAGTCGAGGTGACGAGACTCTAACTTTCTCGGCGCGGACAATGTCCTTCTGACAAACGAATGGGGGCAAACGAATTTCTCCCTCATTCGTTTGCCAATTCCCCCCCCCTTTCCACGCGTTTACCCATTCGCGCTGGTGAACCTCAAGCCCCACGCGCTACCTTCCGCCCGTGGAATCCGCTGAGAGCAATCACTACGTCACGCTGGGCCTCGACCGGCGCTGCACGGAGGCCCAAATCAAAACCGCCTACCGCCTCCTCGCCCGCCAGCATCACCCCGACGTGAACGGCGGCGCGCCCGCTGCCATCGCGCAAACGCAACGCCTCAACGCCGCCCACGAAATCCTCAGCGACCCCGAACGCCGCCGCGCCTACGACGCCGAACTCGCCACGCGCACTCCTCAACCCGCGCGCCGCACCGGACGAATCGAGCGCAACGTCACGCAGGACGTGAACCTGCGCATCGAAGATTTCTTCCGCGGCCTCACACTCGAAGTGCGCGTGAACGATCCCGCCAATCCCGACGGCCCCGAGATTTATCCCCTCGTCGTCCCGCCTGCGACCGCGCCGGGCACGCGTTTCCGCCTGGCGCGCGCGGGCGCGTTCGCGGGGGGCTTCGTGCTGGTGCGCGTGAAAGCGCTCGCGGGATTTCGTTTCAAAGTGCGCGCTTCCGATTTGCGCTGCGACCTGCGCCTGAAACCCGAGCGCGCACGCCAAGGCGGCACCGAAATGATCCCCGGCCCGCTCGGCTCCCTCGTGCGCGTGCCAATCCCTCCCAACGCCGCGCGCGGCGAAATCGTGCGCATCCCCGGCGAAGGTCTGCCGAAATCGAATGGCAGCCGCGGCGACCTGCTCGTGCGCCTCACCTATCGCCCCGAAGTCCGCGTCACGCGGGTGTCGTCGCGCTGAAATGCCCACGGAATTCCTTCATACAGAGTCCCGGGTCCGCCAGTGGGAGGTTCTTTGCGCGCGACGCGCGGCAGAAACGCAGGCCCGTCGCCTGTGCAGACTGCGTGAAAATCCGCGGTCGAATTCGCTCATCGAGAATACCTGTTCCCCTCTGCGCCCTCTGCGCCTCTGCGCGAGTCCGGAGGTTTTGCGGGAATAACCACGAACGCTCTCGCAGAGGCGCAGAGGGCGCAGAGTTTAAGACGTAACGATGCAGTAGGACCGCCGCCGTCTCGGCGGCTCACACCGTCCAAAGGAGGCGGAGGCGGGCATTTTCCGCAGTTCAAAATGGTCACTGAACAGTGAACCAAAAGCGGCCGTGTGAATTGCCTCGCGGACTGCCCACGCCCTGAGCCGCCGGGACGGCGGCGGTCCGCCAACTGCATGGTTACGGTTAAGACGGGAGGGGCGCGATCTGCGCGCGCGGGGAAAGAAACGATTGCACCGTCACGCGCAAACCGAATAAATTTTTGCGAATGGTTCACTCCCTCAGCGCCGCGCCGGGTGCATCCGTGGTTTCAACACTGCGGGACGCGCTGCTCGCGGCCCATCGCTGGATGGTGCTGGCGCGCGTGCTGGACGAAAAACTCGCGAGTCTTTACCGCGCCGGAAAAATTCACGGCGGCGTTTATCTCGGCAAAGGCCAGGAGGCCTTGAGCGCCGCCGTCGGCATGTCGCTCCAGCGCGGCGATGTTTTCGCGCCGCTGATTCGTGATGGCGCGGGTCGCCTGGCCTTCGGCGAAACCTTGCTCGACGCCGCGCGGACCTGCCTTGGCTCCGTGCTCGGCCCGATGCGCGGACGTGATGGCAACGTGCATCGCGGCCGTCCGCGCGAGGGTTATCTCCCGATGTTGAGTCACTTGGGCGCGATGATTTCCGTCGTGAACGGAATGCTCCTCGCGCGGCGCCTGAAGGGCGTTCCCCAAGGCGTCGGCGCGGCGTGTCTCGGCGAAGGCGCGACCTCAACCGGCGCGTTTCACGAGGCGCTGAATCAGGCGGCGGTCGAGCGTCTCCCGCTCGTCGTGGTTGTCGCGGACAATCAATACGCCTACTCGACACCGAACACGCGGCAGTTCGCGTGTCGCTCGCTCGTCGAGCGCGCGGCGGGCTACGGCATCGCGGGCGCGACGCTCGATGGCACCGATGTCGCGGAGTGCCTCGAGGTCGTCGGGCGCGCGGTGCGCAATGCCCGCGCGGGCGGCGGGCCGCAATTGGTCGTCGCGCGCCTGCTGCGTTTGTGCGGCCACGGCGAGCACGATGACGCGAGTTACATCGACCCCGAATTGAAGCGCTCGGAATTGGGCCGCGATTGCGTGCTGGTCTCCGCGGCGCGGTTGCTGTCCGAGGGTTGGGCGACCGCGGCGGATTTGGAAACGTGGCGCGGCGAGGCCGTGCGGCAGGTCGAGGAGGCCGTGAACGTCGCGCAGCGCGAGCCGACGCCCGACCCGTACAAAGAATCCTGGTGCGCGCTGGCCACGCCGCGATTGCAGGACGGCTTTCCCGCCGCGCCCGCGTCCGAGAATTTCGCGGGCACCAGCGCGCCATGAGCATCACCTACCTCGAGGCCATTCGCGAAGCCCAGGCGCGGGCCTTGCGCGACGATCCGCGCGTTTTTATTTACGGGCAGGATGTCGGCGCGTTCGGTGGCGCGTTCAAGGCGACGAAGAATCTCGCGCAGGAATTTCCCGGTCGCGTGCTCGACGCGCCGATCAGCGAGGACGCGATGGTTGGCTCCGCGATTGGCGCGGCCATCGAGGGAATGCGCCCGATCATCGAGATGCAGTTCGCGGATTTTTCCACGGTGGGCTTCAACCAAATCGTGAATCACGCTGCGGCGTTTCACTGGCGCACCAATGTGCCGTGCCCGATCACGATTCGCCTGCCGTCGGGGGGGACCACCGGCAGCGGACCCTTCCACAGCCAATGTTTGGAGGGTCTTTACGCGCTTTATCCCGGCCTGGTGGTGATGACTCCCGCGACGGTCGAGGATGCTTACAGCATGTTGCTCGAGGCCGTGGCGATTGATGACCCGGTGATTTTTTGCGAGCACAAATATTTGTATTACCACCTCAAAGCCGACGCGCTGCCGACCGAGGCGCTGCCCGTCGGCAAGGCCCGCATCGCGCGCGCCGGACGTGACCTGACCATCGTGGCCTACAGCGCGATGGTTCACGAGGCACTCGCGGTGGCGGAGGAACTCGCGAGCGAAGGCACGGAAATCGAGGTCGTCGATTTGCGCACCGTGAAGCCGCTCGACACGGACACCGTGATCGCGTCGGTCGCGCGCACGGGCCGGCTCCTGTGCGTGAGCGAGGCGTGGCCGTGGGGCGGCGTCACCGCCGAGGTGATCGCGCGCGTGGCGACGGAGGGTTTCGGTTTGCTGGACGCGCCGCCGCAACGCTTGAACGCGAAGGACACGCCGGTACCGTTTCATCCGAACTTGTGGACGAGTCATCGCCCCACCGCGCGGAGCATCGCGGCGGCGGCGCGAAATCTTCTCCAATTATAAAATGCCGCACATCCCCATCATCATGCCGCAGCTCGGCGAATCCATCGCCGAGGCCACCATCGTGCGCTTGCTCGTGCCGCCCGGCGCGGACGTGCAGGCCGATCAGGATTTGTTCGAGGTGGAAACGAACAAGGCCACCACGACGGTGACGGCTCCGTGCCGCGGCCGGATCGTGGCAATCAGCGCGCGCGTCAATGAGAGCTATCTCGTGGGTCAAGCCCTCGGACAAATCGAAGCGACCGTGGAAGAAGCCGCGCGGCTCGGATTGAATCGCCCCGCGAGTCCGAACTCAGCGAACTCGTCCCCGACGGAAAATTCTCCAGTTGCGAACGAGGGTGCGAACACTCCCGCACCGCGCGCCGGCGTCGAGCCGACGGTGCGCGGATTACCCGTGCCCGCGCAGGCGACGGGCGCGAGTTATTTGTCGCCGCGGCTCAAGGCGCGGATGCAGGAGCTGGGCTTGCACGCCGCGGATTTGGCGGGCGTCGCGGGCAGCGGCGCGGCGGGGCGCCTGACGATTCAGGACTTCGAGGTCTTTGTCGCGAATTTGGAAAAGCACCGGTTGACGCAGGCCTCCTCGATGCGCGTGGCCGTCGCCGACGCGATGCGCCGAAGCTGGACGCGCCCGCTCGCGACGGTGGGATTGCCCGTGGCGCTGGATCGTTTGCTCGCGCATCGCAGGCAATGCGATCCCAAGCCCGGCCCCGCGTTGTATGCGCTCCGCGCGCTCGCCCTCGCGCTCGCGGAAAACAGCGCGCCCGCCGGACGGCTCGTCGGCAACCAGATCGTGCATCCGCTCGCGATCGATGTCGGGTTCGCCGTCGAGGCCGAGGACGGCGTGCTCGTGCCGGTGTTGCGCCACACGGACAAAGTGCCGCTGCGCGAATTGACCGGCCGCTACAACGAACTCGTGGAACTCGCGCGCCAGCGGCGTCTCCCGCCGCACGCGACGGGGAACTCCATCGCGACGGTGACCAATTTCGGCACGTTCGGCCTGACGTGGGCGACGCCCATTCCGCTGCCGGAACAAACGCTCGTGCTCGGCCTTGGCGCGGGCCGCAAGACGCCCGTCTGGGACGAAGCGAAGCAACAATTCGTCCCCGTGATGGAGGCGAATCTCACCCTGAGTTTCGATCACCGCGTGTTGGATGGCGGCGCGGCGGGACGCCTG
>JAYVOY010000436.1:0-4422 GCA_043757645.1 Verrucomicrobiota bacterium | reverse complement strand
GAATTCCTCGTCCGCATGGGCCACGCGCCGTTTCATTATCCGACGCCGGATGGTTATCCCGAGGCCGCCGCGCCGTGGCTGGGCACGCTGTTGTGGCGCTGGAATTTTGGCGTCGCGCTGACCGAGGGGAAAATCGGCAACGTGAAATTCGAGGCCGACGCGGTGCGGAAATTTTTCCGCAGCGACGAGGAAATGTTCGCGCACTTTCTCGGTCGCAAACCCTCCGCCGAAGAAATCGCGAGCGTGCGCGCGGCGGGTGCGCCGACGCCGGTGCTGCTGGCCTCGCCGGGATTTCAAAAGTGCTGACAACCCGAAAGTACCGAACATGGCCGCGCCGAAAACATTGATTTCAGGGAATGGCGACAGCGCCCACTCGCTCGTGGTGGTGTTTCTGCGCGGCGGCGCGGACGGCCTGAGCCTCGTCGCGCCGCTGGGCGACGCGGGGTATCACCGGGCGCGTCCGCGCATCGCGGTGACCGAGGCGACGGCGGTGAAACTCGATGGGTTCTTCGGGTTGAATCCGTTGCTCAAGGATTTGGGCCGCGCGTATCAGGACGGCGCGCTGGCGATTGTCCACGCGGTGGGTTCGGAGGACAGCACGCGGTCGCACTTCGAGGCGCAGGATTTGATGGAGCACGGCGGCGAGGTCGCGGGCGGCTGGCTCGGGAGATTTTTGCGGTACCGACCGGATCTGGCGGCGGGGGCGTTGTCGGCGATTGCGTTCGGACGTTCGGTGCCCGAGTGCCTGCGCGGCGCGCCCGCGGCGACGGTGTTGCGGTCGCTCGATGAATTTTCGCTCGGCGCGAATTCCGCGCCGATGCAGCGGGAATTGGAGCGGCTGTATCAACGCGAGGGCGGGCCACTCGGCGCGGCGGGGCGCGACACGCTGGATGCGATGCGGCGCATCGAGAAATTGCGCGCGACGCCCTACGTCGCGGCGGGCGGCGCGGAGTACGCGAAGGATGATTTCGCGCAGGGGCTGCGGCAGGTCGCGCGCTTGATCAAGGCGCGCGTGGGACTCGAGGCGGCGTCGATAGATCTCGGGGGTTGGGATTCGCATTTGAATCAGGAAACCATCATGGACCCGCTGATGGGGCGGCTCGGGCGCGGGTTGGGCGCGTTCTACGCCGACATGGGTGCGGCGATGAAATCGACGACCGTGGTGGTGATGACGGAGTTCGGTCGGCGCGTGGGTGAGAACTCCGCGTTCGGCACGGACCACGGGCGCGCGAGCGCGATGTTCGTGCTCGGCGGCGGCGTGAAGGGCGGGCGCGTGCTCGGGAAATGGCCGACGCTCAAGGCGGAAATCCTCGAAGGCCCCGGCGATCTGCCGGTGACGACGAACTACCGCAACGTCCTCGCCGCGATCATGCGCCGGCACACGCCCACCGCGGATTTGGCGAAGGTGTTCCCGGAGTTTCCCATCGCGCCGATCGAGTTGTACGGGTGAGGTGAACGCGAGGTGCTGGCGGTGCGGGACGAGCGGTTAGCGCGCGCTTCCCTTTGACAGCTCCACCAGTTTTTGCACGAGGGTTTTCAACTCAGTGAGGTCGGCCTCCAGCCGCTGGATACGCGCGTCCTTTTCCGTCACGAGTTGGTGCAAACCCTGGATCGCCGCCAGCGCCACGCCGCCTTCGTCCACGGTGGCGATGTGCCGGTCGTCCGCGCCGAGGCCGAAGGCGGCGTGAAAATCCTGCGCCATCGGGCCGAGGTGCGGCGTGGCCGCGTCCTGCTTGTAATTCCACCGGCTCAACGGCAGCGAGGCCACTTTCCGCAGGACGTCCCGCGCATTGACCGGCACGAAATTCTCCTTCGCCGCGCGGTCGCTGGTCTGACTGAGCGTGACACAAGTCACCCGCCCATTCGATCCATCCAGAGTGATCGCCGGGGCGCCATTGGTTCCGCGCACATCCACTTTTCCGGCGCGCGTGGCGTTGTCGCTGGGCCAGATCTCCAGCGTGTTACGCAGGCGCAAGGTGCCCGCGTTGCCGCCTGTGGTGGCGATGTTGAGTCCCGGCGCCACGCCGCCATCCTGACGAAATTGCAGGCTCTGGCCGGGAGCGACGACCACTTCCAACGCGCCGTGGGGATTGTTCGTGCCAATGCCCACGCCGCCACTGGCGCGAATGAGGAACTGGTTGCTGGCGGTGGAAGTGAAATCGGCAAACGAACCGAAGACGGGGCCTATGAGGTCGGCCCAGACAAACGCGCCGGTGTGAATGGCTTTTGCCTGAGTCCCGGCGGCAAAGGCGAAGTTCGTCGCCGTATTGTAGGCGCCACCCGGAATCGTGGCATAATTCGCAAGGATGTAATTACCGATACCCCCGGCGATCGTAGAGTAAGCGGCGTTGGCCTGGATGTTGTTCTGAAAGCCCCCGCCGATCGTGGAGGAAGTGGCGCTGGTCTGGATGATGTTGTAAACGCCCCCGCCAATCGTAGAGTAAGCGGCGTTGGTCTGGATGTTGTTCTGAAAGCCCCCGCCAATGCTCCCGAAGTCCGCCGCCACACTGTTGGTGGAAGCGGATCCGAAGTAATTCGTCGCGCCGCCGCCGGCAATCGTCGCCCCCACCACGCCTGGCGCGATGAAGTTCAGCTCGGCCCCGCCGATGAGGTTCGGCGCGCCAGCCGCCGCGTTCGGCTCCAGACGCAACGCGCGCTGATTGTTGACCTTGAACTCCAGCGGCTGGTTGTCCGCCGTGCCCAGAAATTGCGCGCCCGGCGTGGTGCCGTTGTTGCCGCCCAGCCGCCACAGGCCGGCCAGGGCGGAGCCATCGCCGCTGAAACGCGCCGCCGTGACGCCGCCGCCGAAGATCGGACCGCCGTTGAGCAAGGCGACATTCGTCGAAAGCCGCGCATCGGGCAGCGTGCCGGTCACGTTCGCCGCCGGGAGGCTGGTCAGGCCCGTGCCGTCGCCGACGAAAGCGTTCAGCGGGTTGGTGAAGGTGTTGACCCCGTTAAAAAGATTCGTGCCGCTGAAAACCTGGTAGGCGTTGCTCGGCGGCGGCGCAATCGTCAGGCTCGTGTCGGCGGAGTAGTTGTTCCCCGCACTGCTGATGGAGAGACTCACGACCGCGCCGCCGGAAACATTGGCCGTGAGCACGGCGCCCGAGCCGGTCGAATCAGTTACCGTGACCGGCGGCGGCGTCAGGTAACCCGAACCGCCGCTGGTGACGTTGGCACCCGTGATGAACCCGCTGGTGATGACCACGGTGCCCGTGGCCTGCGTGGTGGTGTTGGGTACAGTGAGCCGTGCAATGTTGGTGCCCAGTCGCGCGTCGGCCAGCGTGCCGGTCAGGCTCGTGGCCGGCAGCGGCCCGCTCAAGCTCGCGGCCGAGGCCGCTCGCAAGGCGTAAGGCGTGGTCGTGACTGCCTGCCGCGGACTGAGGAGCGTGTGGGCGACGGCGCTGCCGTTGGTGCGTACACCCAGTTCCAGCCAGCGGTCGGTGCCGGGGAACGCGCCCGCGCCGAAGTCCAGCGCGACGGTGAAGAGGCCGTTGGTCACGCCCACCGGCGCGGCGGAGAGCGCGCTGCCTACCTGATTTCCCGCCGTGAGCGCATCGCGCAGGGTGAATTGCAGATCGTAGTTGCCGTTGGCTGGCGCGCCGTGGTCGAGCAGGTGGCCTTGATAGGTGAAGGTGGTGGTCTGCGCCTGCCCCACGACCAGACTCGCGAGGAGAGTGAGCAAGGGAAAGGGGGATGGGTGGAGAAAGGTTTTCATGGCAATGTGCATTTTCTTTTCCGACCAGCGCCGGGCCGACCTGCGAACCGATTGCCGTTCGCAACACCGATTCGGTGAGGACGCTTGGAGGGCTGGGTTGATGTGGTGGCAACCGCACTAAATATTCGCACCGCCCGAATGTCAATGCGGCCCGAACTGCGAACCTTCCATCGGGAGGGCGCGCGGTTGAGGAGCGGGGGCGAGCGAACGCTTCCCAAATGCCTCAAAAATCCATGCGCACAATATCGCCGTAGCCCAGCGCGGGGAGCGTGATGGTGAGGCGGGTGCCGTCGCGCTGAAACGGGAGCGGGCCGTGCCAGGCGCTGCTGACTTTGGTGATGGTGCCGGGGGCGTTGACGGTGAGGGTGGCGCGCTGGCCAACGGTGGGTTCGTAGTTGGCGATGGGGAGAATGTAACCGCGGTTGGCGCGCAGGAGGCGCATATCGAGCTGGCGCGGTTCGCAACGGACGAGGGGTTCGACGTTCGCGGCCTTGAGCACGGTTTCCAAAACAGCGCGCGCGCCGGGATCGAAATTCGTCGGGACGCTGTGCGTGCCGGGGCCGCGGTCGGGCACGCCCGGCGGTTGGGTGGCGGTCCACAGGGACGCGACGCCGGGCAGCGCGGCGCACCAGAAGGTCCGGCCTTTGCCGAGCTTGCGCGTGATGAACGCGGCGGAGTTGTCGTCCTGGAATTTCGCGAGGACT
>JAYVOY010000435.1:0-4426 GCA_043757645.1 Verrucomicrobiota bacterium | reverse complement strand
TCGATGCCGCGCACTTCCTTGACGAGCTTGCGCAGGATTTTCAGGTGGCTGTCGCGGCCCTCGATTTTCTTGTCCACGATCACGCGGTCGAAGCGCTCTTTCGGCGGTTCGGACACGAGTTTCTCGGCGAGCGCGATGTGCTCTTTGCCCGTGAATCCGAAGCTGTAAATGATCCGCTTGACCTCGTTCTCCGCGTCCTCGATGCGCTTGGAAATCTCGACTTCCTGCTCGCGCGTGAGCAACGGCACTTGGCCCATTTGCTTGAGATACATCCGGACGGGGTCGTCGAGAATGTCCAGGCGGGTCTTGTCTTCCTCCTCCTCCGGCTCCGGTTGCTTGACGCGATCCACTTCGGCCTGGTCCACGATCTCGACCTCGAGATTGCGCAGCTTGCTGTAAATCTCGTCGAGATCGTCCGGCGTCACGACGCCCTCGGGCAGCGCGTCGTTGATGTCGGTGTACGTCAGATAACCCTGCTCCTGCGCGAGACGGACGAGTTCCTTGATCTTCTCGGTGAGGTCCACTCCATCCTTGGTCGTCACGCCAGCGATCACCGAGGTGTCGCGGGGCACTTCGATTTGCGGGCCGGCGGGCGCCTTCGGGCGGCGGCCCGGTTTGCGCCCGCGCTTGCTTTTTGGGGCGGCGACTTCGACTTCCGGCTCCATGCGCGGGGGTGTCGGCTCCTCGTCAGCCGGCTCGGGATGCGGATGCTTTGGAGCAGGGTCGGAGTGCGGGTGTTTTGGAGAGTGCTCGGAACGCGGATGCTTCGGGGCACGCCCCGCCTTGCCGGCCTTGGCCGTTTTTTTCGCTTTCACGTTGTCCGACTTCGTTCGTTTGCTCGATTTTGCCATACAATTGTTACCGGGAAATCCCCGCGACTTAACCAAAGAGGCGAGAATATTGGTTTTGTGCCCCCCCGCGTCAAGGGATACGTCAGGCAATTTCTTGTGCGCCGATAAAAGCCGCGGCGGTCGCGCGCGTCTATTCCCCGCACCAGCGCCGAAACTCCGCCTCGTCGATGACCCGCACGCCGAGCGACTGCGCCTTCGCCAGCTTCGACCCCGCCTCCGCGCCCGCGAGCACGAAGTCGGTTTTCTGGCTCACGCTGCCACTGGCCTTGCCCCCGCGCGCCTCGATCATCGCGGTGGCCGCCTCGCGCGTGAGCGCCGGCAGCGTGCCGGTGAGCACGAAGGTTTTCCCGGCGAACGCCCCCGCCGCGGCCGCGGGTTGGTACAGCGACGAATTGAAATTCAACCCCGCGCGGCGCAAGCGCTCGAGCAACGCGCGGTGCCGCGAATCCCCAAACCAATCCTGCACGCTCGCGGCAATGACCTCGCCGATGGCGTTTGACGCGAGCAACTGCTCCGTCCCCGCTGCGGCCAGCTCCTCCAAATTCGGAAACGCGCGGCACAAGGTTTTCGCCACCGTCGCGCCGACGTGGAAAATTCCGAGGCCGAACACCAGCCGCCACAAGTCGCGCGTTTTGCTGGCCGCGACGCCCGCGAGGAAATTCCGCGCGGACTTCTCGCCCATCCGCTCCAACGCGGCGAGTTCCTCGAATTTCAAAACGTACAAATCCGCCACGTCGCGCACCAGGCCGGCCTGCACCAATTGCGCGACGAGCGCCTCGCCGCCGCCCTCGAGGTCCATCGCGCCGCGCGCGCACCAGTGCTCGAGGCGCCCGCGCACCTGCGCCGGACAATCCGGATTCGCGCACCGCCACACGACGCCGGTGTCCTCCGGGTCCACGCCGCCCGCGCGCGCGACCGGCGAGCCGCACTCGGGACACGTGCGCGGAAACTCGAACCACGTCTCGTGCCCCGTGCGTTTTTCCGTGACCACGCGCACCACCGCGGGAATCACCTCGCCCGCCTTCTCGATCACCACCGTGTCGCCCACGCGGATGTCCTTGCGGCGCAGCTCGTCCTCGTTGTGCAACGTCGCGCGGCCCACCGTGCTGCCGCCGACGAACACCGGTTCGAGTTCCGCCACGGGCGTCAACGCGCCGGTGCGCCCGACCTGCACGGTGATCGCGCGCAATTTCGTCTCCGCCTGTTCCGCGGCGAATTTGTACGCCATCGCCCAGCGCGGCGCCTTCGAGGTGAAGCCGCACCGCTCGCGTTGCGCGAAGGAGTTGAGCTTGATCACCGCGCCATCCGTTTCGTAACGAAAGCCGCGCCGCACGGAATCCAATTCGTTCAACGCTGCCAACAACTCCTCGGGCGAATGACAAATCCACGTTCGCTCCGGCGTCTTGCCACCACGCGCCGCGAGCCACGCGAGCAACTCGACCTGGCTGCCGAGGCCGAGCATCGCGCCAGCGGCCGCGCCCGCAGCGCCGCCCACGGAGCGCCGATCTCCGATCCGGCGCGTTGGTGCGAGTAACGCTTCACTCGCCGGGTCGGAGACCGGCGCCCCGTGGGAAGTCGCGGGCCGCGGTCGGCTGTGCGGCGGTGACTCGCCGGGGTCAGACACAACTTGTCCGACCCCATACAACACGATGTCCAGCGGGCGTTTGGCGACGAGCGCGGGATCCAGTTGCTTGAGCGAACCCGCGGCGGCGTTGCGTGGATTCACGAACGGTTCCTCGCCCGCCGCGACGCGTTCGGCGTTGAGTTTCTGAAAGGCGGCCGTGGGAAAATAAACCTCGCCGCGCACTTCGATGACCGCAGGGATCGCGGGTTCGCCGCGGTGCGCTGCGGAAAATCTCAGCGGCACGCTGCGGATGGTCCGCAGGTTCGCCGTGATGTCGTCGCCGTGCGCGCCGTCACCGCGCGTCGCGCCCGCGACGAACACGCCGTTCTCGTAGCGCAGGTTCACCGCGAGGCCGTCAATCTTGGGTTCCAAGACCCAGTCAAGTTTTTCGCCGGGCAACAATTTTTGCACGCGGGCGACGAACTCCAGCACCTCGGCGGGCGAGTAGGTGTTGTCGAGACTGAGCATCGGCACGCCGTGCGTGAGCGACTTGAACTCGCTGGCCGGTTGGCCGCCGACGCGCCGCGTGGGCGAATCGGGCGTGAACAATTCCGGATCCCCCTTTTCCAAATCAACCAATTCGCGATAGAGCCGGTCGTACTCCGGATCGCTCACGGTCGGCTTCGCGAGCACGTGGTAGGCGTGATCGTGGCGGCGGATTTGTTCGGCCAGTTCGGCGTGGCGGACTTTGGCGTGGGCGGGCGTCATGGCGGGCTGTTTGTAGTTTCGCCCACGGGATGTGGCAAGCTTGCGCGCGGGTGCGCCCCAGGTGGTTCGGGCGGTGCTTCCGGCTCCCCCACGGTTCCAGAAGGTTGCGGGCTTTCTCCCTTATCCGTAACGATGCCGCAGGTAGGACCGCCGCCGTCTCGGCGGCTCCCGGCAAGGGAAGTCCGCGGGGGCAAATTGTTCGCGCGCTTTTGGTTCACTATGCAGTGAGCATTTTGGGCCGCGAAAAATCCCCGCTTTCGCCCCGTTGGGACGGTGTGAGCCGCCGAGACGGCGGCGCTCCTACTGCGTCGTTACGGTTTATGAACACTCCGTGAGCAAACACCACCAAGCCCTGCGGGAAAGCCCGCCCTCAATGCGAAGACCCGGTCGCCCGGCCAATTGGTGACGCGCTTCAAACCCCTCCCTCATCGCACGGAGGAGGCTTACTGGCGGTGGCTTTGCCGGTTTCTCCGCTTTCTTGTTGAGCGCAATCCGCCGCGTGTCTAGCGTCCGCCCATGCCCTTCCAATCCAGCCCTGGCACCGTGATGAAGACACTTCCGACAATCGCCCGGGTGGGCGCGCTGCTCGGCGTGGTGACGCTTGCCTTTGGCGTCTCCGCCGCCGAGACGCCGTTGCAGCAGCGGTTGAGCCAGTTGCCGTTCAAGATCGCCTACGAAACTTACACCAACGACAATTGGGAGATTTTCGTGATCAACGCGGATGGCTCGCAACCAGTGAACCTAACCGCGACGCCGGATGTTCATGAACACTACCCGCAGGTCTCTCCCGACGGCGTGAAGCTTTGCTTCTCCGTGGACGCCGGCGAGGGCCGTGACACGGTGCGCAGCCTTTGGGTGATGGATGCCGATGGCAAGAATCGCCGCAAGCTCGCGGACCACGCGCGCGAACCCTTCTGGAGTTCGGATGGTAAGTCGGTGGGTTTTCTACCGCAGGAGTTTCCGAAGTTTAACGTGGTGGACTACTATACGAAGGGAATGAGTTTCATCGACCTTGCCACGGGGAAAATCGAGGAGCATCCGAATAGCACCAACCTGCATCATCTCTATAACCCGAGTTACTCGCCCAATGGAAAGTGGATCGTGGCGACAGTTCACGCGGGCATGGGTGTCAGTCACGGCATCATGCTCATCGAACGGCGCGGGACTAAGATCATCAACCTCAAGATACCCGGCTGCCGTCCGTGCTTCAGCCCGGATGGCAAACAAATCGCCTGGGGTCCGG
>JAYVOY010000434.1:0-4430 GCA_043757645.1 Verrucomicrobiota bacterium | reverse complement strand
AGCACCGCGCGCGCTGCTTCTTCGAGTTCGTCGAGAAACTCGGCGCGCCCTACTACGCCTTCCACGACCGCGACACCGCCCCGCACGGCAAGACGCTGAGTGAATCGAACAAGAACCTCGATGCCGTCGTGAAGGTGCTCAAGCAGGAGCAAAAGCGCACCGGCACCAAGCTCCTCTGGGGCACCGCGCAACTCTTCGTCCACCCGCGCTTCATGCACGGCGCGGCCACGAGCTGCAACGCCGACGTCTTCGCCTACGCCGCCGCGCAGGTGAAAAAAGCCCTCGAAGTCACCCACGAACTCGGCGGTGAAGGCTACACGTTTTGGGGCGGGCGCGAGGGTTACTCGACGCTCTGGAACACCGACATGGACCGCGAACTCGAGCACCTCGCCAAGTTCCTCCACATGGCCGTCGATTACGCGCACGAGATTGGTTTCAAGGGCCAGTTCTACATCGAGCCGAAACCCAAAGAACCCACCAAGCACCAATACGACGCCGACGCCGCCGCGTGCCTGAACTTCCTCCGGCAATACGATCTCCTCGGCCACCTCAAGCTCAACCTCGAGACCAACCACGCCACGCTCGCCGGCCACACCATGCAGCATGAACTCGAAGTCGCGGGCGCCGCGGGCTCGCTCGGCAGCATCGATGCCAACACCGGCGACCTCATGCTCGGCTGGGACACCGACCAATTCCCGACGGACATTTATCTCACCACGCAGTGCATGTTGAGCATCCTGAAATACGGCGGCCTCACCACCGGCGGCGTGAATTTCGACGCGAAGGTCCGCCGCGAAAGCTTCGAGCCGGTGGACCTCTTCCACGCGCACATCGGCGGCATGGACGCCTTTGCCCGCGGCCTCAAGATCGCCGCCGCCATCCGCACCGACGGCCGCCTCGCCGACTTCGTCAGGAACCGCTACCGCAGTTGGGACAGCGGCATCGGCCAGGACATCGAGACCGGCAAGGCCGATTTCAAATCCCTCGAGAAATACATCCTCAAACGCGGCGAACCCGAGAACGAAAGCGGGCGCCAGGAATTCCTCGAGAACTTGATTAACGAGTTTATCTGAGCCGGTGCGATTGCCCCTCCTGTGCGCGTGACTTAGTCTCCGCCCCATGAAACGAACGTTCCATGTGACTTTGTTGGCGCACGAGGAGGGGGTCTCTGTGAGTTGCCCGGAATTGCCCGGCTGCCATTCCCAAGGCGCGAATATCGAGGAAGCGTTGGGAAATATTCACGACGCCATTCACGGTTATCTCGAACTTTACGGCGAACCCGAAGTCCGCTGCGAAGTGCGCGAAATGGAAGTCACCATCGCG
This sequence comes from Verrucomicrobiota bacterium, assembly GCA_043757645.1. Taxonomy (GTDB): domain Bacteria; phylum Verrucomicrobiota; class Verrucomicrobiia; order Limisphaerales; family BJHT01; genus BJHT01. Next base: position 3,107 of record JAYVOY010000434.1, on the reverse strand, counting down.
TGAGTCATGCCGAAGCTGCCGGGGGTCAATCACCTGCGGGCTGTGAAAGCGCTTGAGAAAGCAGGCTTCCGCATCGACCGACAGGGCAAGCACATCTTCCTGTCGAAGGGCGCGTTCAAGGCCGTCGTCCCGCGCAACAATCCGGTGGACGCCTATACGATGGCCGCCATCGTCCGCGATGCCGGAATGACGATTGAGGAATTCAAAGACCTGCTGTGAACGCAGCTCCATTCCCGGATTATTTTCCCACTGAAGTTGATGCCAAGCCGCACTACCGCGTGACTGCGTTCCAGATTTTGTCGCCATCCCGCGTGGCGTTTCCCCGGACGAATTGCAGAGTGGAACAATCGGCTTGAGCCGCTGGGCGCCAAGAACGATAGTCCGGCCAAGTGCGATATGCCCAATGAACTGACAGAACTCGAGTTCTCACTCGAAGACATGGTGGGAGGGCAACCACTGACGCCAGAGACGGTGGATTTGCCCACGTTACGCGGGTTTCTCGAAGAGGTGGAGACGCTCCTCAAAGGGGATGTGCCGGGGGCAAGTCTCGCGGATTCTCGGGTGCGTATCGAGACCGGGTCCGTGAAAGTGGTTGCGTTCGTTGCGCACCCATTGGCTTCGGATGTCCGCGCGGACTTGGCAAAGCTGGGCGAGACCGGCGACTTGGATGTGATTCAACCGAAGCGGGCACAAATTATCGAGCAATGGCAAAATCGGACACGTCGAACGCCAAGTCGCATTTACGCCTTCGGAGGCGCGCCGGGTGGCGGCTCGATCCGAGTTCAGAGCACGAGCCAATTCCAGCACGGCAGCGAGAATGCCTGGGTCAGTGTCGAAAAGTATCTCGCGGGCAAGGTTGTCAATGCCGGGGGCAAGCAGGATCCGAATGTGCATCTGGTGCTGGGGGAAACTGGCGAGAGCGTCCGGGTGAGCGCAACCGAACAGCAATTGGGCGGGGAAAAGGAAAACCAACTCTACAAGGAGGTCACGCTCCGCGTGCAGGCGGAACAACATCTGCGCACCAAGGCGCTGCGCAATATCCGCTTGCTTCAATTCACGCCACGGGCGACCGAGGCGGACGAGCAAGCGTTAACATCGCTTTGGGAAAAAGGCCGGGGCGCATGGAAGGGGATAGCCTCTGCGTCCGACTGGGTTGAGGAAATGCGGGGGAACCGGCCGGTCACACCATGATTCAGGTCTCCCTCGACACCAGCTTCTTGATTTCGTTTGCCGATCCCGATCGGAAAAACCACGCGGTTGCGCTTGATTACTTCCGCCATTGCCTCACGCGCCAAATTCCCATGTGGATTTCAACCATTGCCGCGGGTGAGTTTGCAGTGGGCCAACCCGTCAGCGACCTGCCGCTGCAAAACTTTCGCGTGCAACCTTACAATCTTCCCCACGCGATTCGCGCGGCGGCGTTATTCAAGGCGCTGCGGGAACAGAATGTGCCGCCCACCGAAAACCGGAGAATCATCGTCAACGACCTGAAGATCATAGCCCAGGCTGAAGAAGATCAGATTTCCATCATCATAACCGAAGATGCCAGTACGCTCACCCGCTTTGCCGCTCGCCTCCGGCAGCGCGACCTCGTTTCTGTTCGCGCTTTGCTTCTCTCGGAAGGGTTCACTCCGGGACGACTGGAAAACCCAGACCAAGGAGAACTGACCTTGCCGCGGGCATCTGCCTGATTTGCGGCACCCCAAATACGTTGAGGGTAAGGAGTTGGATTCCAGAGGAACTTCGACGCCAAGTCCCGCCGCGAAAGCCTCGAACCGGTTGACCCCTGCCACGCGCACTTCGGCGGCCGCCTTTGCCCGCAGCCTGAAAATCGCCGCCGCCATCCGCGTCAGCGCGGCCGCCAAGTCAGAGGCACATTCGGACACTGCCCCAATTGGCAAACCGGTTGGCGTGCCGCCGTCCCGGCGGCTCTGGGCGTGACCAGTCCGCAGGGTCGGCCAATCCGTGGCTGTCGGTTCACGCTGCCGGGGCCGCGTCGTGAAGTTCCCCGCGCCGTAGTGCGGACGCCGTGAGCCGCCGCGACGGCGGCGCGCCCGGGGCAGTGCTCGAATGCGGCCCCATGATGGCGGTCACAACCATATTTTTCTTCCCTGCCCGCGGAGATTGATTCATAAGGGACGCAGCCATTACTCGGGAAGAACGCCCTCGTTCTTCATCATGGACTCAACTAAAAGCAATGCCCCTTACACTTATGAAAATCGCTATTCGTAACTTGGCTGTGGTTGTTCTGTTCCTGGCTTCCGTCGGTTCGGTGGTTGGTCAGTCGGCGGTGGAGAACTATGTCATGAAAAGCCGCTTTTATGACTAGGGCACGGGCGCCACTCCAGCCGCCGCGACGACCAGCCCATTCGCGTTCCGCGCCCAAATCACGGGCCTGAACAATGCCTTTGCCTCAAGTCCCCGAGTTGATATTCCCGGCGGTGGCTCCCGCACGCTCACCGGGGCGGGGAATGATTTTGTGTTCTCCGAGTTATTCGCGACGGCCGCGGCATTGAATGCGGCCTACGCAAACGGGACTTATTCCCTGTCTCTCTCGGTCGCGGGCACTCCGCTCACGGGCAGCGTGGCCCTGCCCGCCCCGGACTACCCGCCGATCCCGCCGATTTCCAATATCACGCCGCTTCAGTCCTTTGACCCGGCGGGAATGGGAACCATCGATTGGTCCGCGTTCTCGAATCCGCAACCGGACGATGGGATCGAAATCGTGATCCGAAAACAAGACAACACCTTGGCGGAAGCAAGTGGGCGGCTGCCGGCCGGTGACACTTCCTACGCGCCAGCGAGTCTCGAAACCGGCCTGACTTACAACGCCACCCTCACGTTTTTCCGCGTCTCGGCGCAGGATAACTCTGGGCTGCCGCAATCGGCGCAGTTCGCCACGGAAACGCGCTTCCGCATCCAAACCTCCGGCGGTGTGGTTGTGGATACGACCCCGCCCCAACTGGTGTTCGCCAGTCCCACCAACGGCTCCACCGGCGTGGTGTTGGTTTTGCCGGTGGTCTTTCAGTTCAATGAAGCCATGGACCCCACCAAGCTCGCGGTGTCGTGGAATGGTCTGGACGGGACCAAGTTTCGCTACGCTTGGG
>JAYVOY010000433.1:0-4431 GCA_043757645.1 Verrucomicrobiota bacterium | reverse complement strand
GCGCCGCTTGAACTTCTCGACGGACAACATGCCCTTCCAGCCGAAGTTCCACAGAAACTTCGCCAGGCAGCGCTTGTCGGCGGAACGGAGGGTGCGGGCGATGAGGGTGGGGAGCATGAAAGCGATAATCCTAGTTCATTGAAACGCTCGAACTGGCTTCTCTCCACTCATGTCGAAAGCGACAATTTCAGCTTTTCGGTACCGATCCCACCCGTCGATAGCCGAATTTGATTCCCGCCTGTCGCGCTCGGTCAACTCGTCGTGTTCAGACTTTGTGACAACGCAGCAAAACGCGCTATCGATGACATTTGCCACCGATTCGCTTTGAAGTCGCAGAATCCAATGTTTTCTCTGGTGAACGTGGTCAAGCTGGATGCGTTCCGAACGCTTGCTTCGTGCAGCTTCCAAAACACCTTGAGAGCGATACTGCCCCTTGTAGCCGCCCTTCAAATGCCCGATTTGGTAGAGTGCCGTGCCAATCATCAGCTTCCTTAGTGGTGGGGACAGATTCATTCTCATAAGCTGTTCGACCAGCCTTGAAACCTCGTTGAGTTGGGTTTGGAGACCCCCAGGGGCGTAATATGTGTCCAAATGATGGTGCTTGGCGACGTATCTGCTCATACATTCATGGCTGGTTTGCGCTGCTGTTTGTTTGCTTCTGTAACGCTGCCGCTGCCTGCGCCTCTTCCGCTCCGCGCAGTATTGCCTCCGCAGAAGGCAGGCTCACAGTGGCTTCGTCGTCCGATTGTCTGCTACAGTTCATTGAAGTCCTCCACCGTCATCCTCAACTCGCGGATGATGGTTCACAATGTGCCCTTCGGCACATCGCCGGGATGGTTGGGAATTGGAATCGTCATGTCTTTCTCTGCCGAATAGTAAACCGGATGTCGCCCGGTTCGAATCAACTCAAAGCCTGCCCGCTTGAGCTTGCGCACTAGTTCGCGGTGCGAGTTTGGCGCGACTCTAGGCATGAACCGGTCGGCGGTAAATGTTCAGTCCGGAGTAGCGCGGCTTGCGCAGCTTCGTCGCCGCGATTTTCTCGCGAGCCTCCAAGCAGCTTTCGATGGCGTCCACCGTGTTTCGGTAACATTCGCTTAAGGTCTTGCCCCACGCCACGCAGCCGCGGATGGCTGGCACTTCCGCGTTGAACATCCCGTCCTCGTCTTGGAAGTAGTTAATCTCGAATTCTTGAGGTTGTTTCATGGGGTCTGGTTTTCGGTTTCGTGTCGGCGTCTGGTGCTGGAGTGCGACCTCCGCCGTCTTTGGGTGCTGTCACGCGAACAGACTTAACGGAACGTTTCGCTTTCGATCTTTTGACCCTTTGGCCGGCGTTCATGTCCCGGTGACGCTTCGCCAGAGTTTCCGCATATTGCGGGTCTTCAGCCCGCCGCAATTGGGCGAGATAGTTCTTTAGAAAAATGCGTTCTTCTGGCGACGCGTTGTCCGCCAGCGCTTTCCACTCAGTCGCGTTCATGTGGGGAGAATGCCGCCGCCCAACGGATCTGGCAACGACGCGGAATTGTAAAGCGAGGTGCGTGGGTAAATGTTTTTCGGCCGCGATTTCAATGAGACCTCGCGGTGCCGTCCTTGGATCACCTCGCTGTCTTGGAAAATCCAACCAATGTTGCTGCTGGAGATGGCCTTTGAATTTTGGGGCGACCGTAAGTTCCAAGACTTTTCCCAAAAAAACAAAAACCCCGCCACGACGCATCGTGGCGGGGTTCGTGAAAGATTCTTCAACGCGCGTTCAGCGTTGCACCCGCGCGCCGCCACCCTTCATCAGCTTCTCGACTTCGGCCTTGTCCGCCATCGAGGTGTCGCCGGGCGTGGTCATCGCCAGCGCGCCGTGGGCCGCGCCGTATTCGACGGCCTTCTGCGGATCGCCGCTGGTCATCAAGCCGTAGATGAAACCCGACGCGAAACTGTCGCCGCCGCCGACGCGGTCGAGGATTTCCAGCTCGGGATATTTGCGGCTCTCGTAGAACTGCCCGTCGCACCAAGCGATGGCCGCCCAATCATTGATCGTCGCCGTGTGCGCGGCGCGCAGCGTGGTCGCGGTGGCCTTGAAATTCGGGAAGGTCTTCACCGCCGTCTCGATCATGCGCTTGAAGGCGCTGACATCGATGTGCAGCAGGCTTTCATCCGCGCCCTCGACGTGGAAGCCGAGGCAGGCGGTGAAGTCCTCCTCGTTGCCAATCATCACGTCCACGTACTTGGCGATCTCGCGGTTCACTTCCTGCGCGCGCTTTTGGCCGCCGATGGATTTCCACAACGACGGGCGATAGTTCAAATCGTAGCTCACCATCGTCCCGTATTCCTTGGCCTTCTTCACGCATTCGGTCACGAGTTGCGGCGTCGTGTCGGACAACGCGGCGAAGATGCCGCCCGTGTGCAGCCACCGCACGCCGAGCTTGCCGAAAATGTGGTCCCAATCGAAATCGCCCGGCTTGAGCTGGCTCGCCGCCGTGTTGCCGCGGTCAGGAGTGCCCACCGCGCCGCGCATGCCGAAGCCGCGCTCGGTGAAGTTCAGCCCGTTGCGCGTCTCCCGCCCGATGCCGTCAAATTTTTTCCACTGGATGAACTGCGTGTCCACGCCGCCCTGAAGGATAAAATCCTCGAGCAAACGACCGACATCGTTGTCGGCAAACGCGGTGGCCACAGCGGTCTTCATGCCGAAGCAGCGGCGCAGGCCGCGGGCGACGTTGTATTCGCCGCCGCCTTCCCAGACTTTGAATTCGCGCGCGACGCGGACGCGGCCCTCGCCGGGGTCGAGCCGCAGCATGATTTCGCCCAAAGCGAGCATGTCGTAAGCGCAGGAACCGGCGGGTTTAACGGTGAGAGTGGACATGGTTATCGGATGTTTTTCAGTGTGTTAACGGGACCATCCCGGCCCGCGTTGGCGCACGATTTTTTGGACTTAACGTGAGGCAACATCGGCTCCGGGGAACGGCCTTCAATGCGCGCGGAATCTGGGTAATGCCGTTTTGAAACTCAACCAATTTTTCCGGGCGCGCGCGCGTCGGGGCGGGAGACAAAATTCCTGATGGGAGTGTGCGCGGGCCACCCACTCTCCCGTGATCGTGCCGTGGACTGGAGCGCCGAGCACCGGCTCGGCGTGGACGATGACGTTGGGTTCGCGCCGAGCCGGTGCTCGGCGCTCCGCCCGCGGCGGCGTGCCGGGGATTCTCGCACGCTCGGCTTGAATGACCCGCCGGCATCCGCGCGGCGCCGCCGCAACCCGCGCGCCCAATGGGGTGGCGCAAAATTTCCCTTGCGCGGTTCCGAATATTCGATAATTTCTGTCACAACAGAAATAACCGAATATGCCGAACTTAAGTCCAGTCCAGCAAAAATTCATCCTCCACTGGGGCGAGATGGGCACCCGCTGGGGCATCAACCGCACCGTTGCCCAGATTCACGCGCTGCTCTTCATCTCGCCGCAGCCGCTCGCCGCCGAGGAGGTGGCCGACACGCTCCAGGTCGCGCGCTCGAACGTGAGCACCAGCCTCAAGGAACTCCAGGCCTGGGGCATCGTGAAACGCGTCCACGTGCTGGGCGATGCGCGCGATCATTACGAGAGCATGAGGGAGGTCTGGGACATGTTCCGCGTGGTGCTTGATGAGCGCAAGAAACGCGAGATCGACCCGACCCTCACCGTGCTGCGCGACTGCCTGCTCGAGGTGGAGAAGGAAAAACAGGCCGACGAATACACCACGCAAAAGCTCCGCGAGTTGCACGACTTCTTCGAGGTCACCACCGACTGGTACGCGCAAATCCGCCAATGGCCCACGGGCACGCTGACGAAGTTCGTGAAGCTCGGTGACAAGGTGCGAAAACTCCTCGGCATCGGCGGCACCAGCGACCGCGCCGAACGCAAACGTTAGGAATTTTATGAAACTCATTCTCACCCATCCGGTCCGCGATTTTTGGCTGTGGTTGAAGGCGTTCGTCGCCGCGGCCCACTGGCCGTGTGCGAGCGTGAGGGCGCGGCGTGTCACGCGCCCCAAACATCAGCGAACCATCGCGTTTCTCGAACTGCCATGAACACGACCCTCCTCTGTCCGCCCGCTGGCGTGGCGGAAGTCACCCGGCAACTGGCCGCCCCCAAACCCGCGGACGCGTTGTCCGATGTCGGTCGCGGCTCGTTGTTCTCGCGGTGGTTCATGCCCGCGATGGCGGCGGTGATGGATCGCCGGTTGCTCATCAATTTCCGCGTCGCGCCCGACGTGTTGGCCGCGCTGTTGCCGCGTCCGTTCCGCCCCCAACTCGTGCGCGGTTGGGGACTCGCGGGCATTTGCCTGCTGCGCTTGCGCGACGCGCGGCCGCTGGGCTTGCCGGCGTTTGTCGGACTGAATTCGGAAAACGCCGCGCATCGAATCGCCGTCGAGTGGAATGATGCCGACGGGCGCGCGCGCACCGGCGTTTTCATTC
>JAYVOY010000432.1:0-4438 GCA_043757645.1 Verrucomicrobiota bacterium | reverse complement strand
CCACGACGGTGCCGCCGGAGCGCCGCTTTAACCACGCCGCCACGAGCGCGCCCAGCACCCCGCCGCCAGCCTCCATCCCCATGTGTGTGGCCTTGGGACCGACGACGAAATAGAACGCATCCCGCCCGGCCACCACGAGGCCCGCGTAATTCCCGCTCACTCCCTTTCCCACCCGGAAAGCGCGGCTGAGTAAAAGATATTCCGTCATAGATGTGCTCCGAAAAATTCCCGCGGCAACGAGGGTTGGAATAATCCCCTCGCAAAAAATTACCACCGCAAATCGCGGCGAAAATCACACCGCACCCGGCACCCGGTGGCATCCCAAAGTAGCGGGTGGATTTGCCACGCGGTCCGTGCGAATCGTCACGGACGAACCGCCCGCTGGCTCCCGGAACGCCCGCCGCTTCCCGGCCCGCTCGAAAGCGGTGTCGCCGCCATCGCTCTGCCACCGCGGCACATAAACGAAAGGCGGCCCCGCGCGCCCACGCGGCTATCCCAGCTTGAACAATCTCCTCGAGTTCTCGAACAACAGCTTGCGCTCGACCGCCTGGCTCGCCGCGAGCCGGCGCACCGCGGCCAGCGTGCGGCCGCCGGAGCAGCCCGGGCCGCGGCCCAGCGCGTCGGCGCAATCGCTGCCGTAAAGGAGTTTGTTCTGGTGACGTTCGAGGAAGGCGCGGGTGTGCTCCTCGTCGCGCAGCAGCGCGTTGAGGCCCGAGCCGGCGGAGAGATCGCCGAACATATTCGGATACTCGGTGAGATAGCGATCCGTGTGGCCGCCGGGCGTGACTTTGCCGAGCGGGTAGTTCTGTTTCGGGTCGTGGTTCTTGTCGATGTTGCCCCACCACGCCTGCGCGTGGCCGATAAAATTCACCCGGGGGAATTTCTCGAGGATTTTGTGGAACCGCTCGAAGCCGAGATTGTACGTCGCGTGCTGGAAATGCAGCAGCATCGGCACGCCGTAATCCTGCGCCAGCCGCGCCAGTTCCCGCACGTATTCGGAATCGCACTCCACACCGAACTTTTGTTCGCCGATGATTTTCGCGCCGAGCTTGAGATATTTTTCCACCTCACGCCGCGCCTCGGGCAGGTCGGAAACCTCGTTCGCGCCGAAGATGAATTCGCCGGGATGCTCCTGCGCGAACGCGACGACGGTCTCGTTGCCGCCGCATTTGGCGGCGAGGCCGTTGGATTTTCCGTTGTGCGTCGAGGGCCGGTTCACCGGGGTTCCCGCGGGCAGGAGAAGGCTCGTCGTCACCCCCATCGCGCGCTGGTGCGCGAGCAACTGCGCGTCCGTGCGGTCGTGGTACTGCGTGTGCTGATGAATGTCGATGACCGGCTCGGCGACCGCCGGGGCCGCGGCTTCGGCCGCCGGGGCGGGGGCGGGCGACCCGCCGCAGTGCGCGCCGGCAAGGGCGGTGGCGGCGGCGAGAAATTGGCGGCGAGACAAGTGCATGGTGCGTGGCGGATTAAATTTGGAGGCGGCGACTGTCGCGGGTTCCGACGGGCGTGGCGACGGGAAAATTTGCGCGGCGCGCAGAAGTAATTTGCAAAATGTTGGCAGCGGAATTGGGGGCAAGGGAATAGAAACTTTTGTCTTCATTCCCTTGCCCCAGATTCCTTTGCCAACTGCTGCGTGTCTTCACCGGGCGCACCATGACACCGCACCCGGGAGCGCGGCTGATCCGTAACGATGCAGTAGGACCGCCGCCGTCCCGGCGGCTCACACCGTCCAAACGGGGCGGAAGCGCGCATTTTCCACGGCCCAAAAGGCAGCCGGTGAGGCTGGCCACGGCGAGCAGGGCGAGCAGGGCGAGGGCAAGGCGCGGGAAGTGCGCGCGCGGCCGCGTCACAGTGCGCGCGGTGGGGGCGGTGGTCAGAAAGAGAGTGGTTTCCTTTGGAAGTAGTATTTGGAAAACACTCGGGCTGAATAAATGCCAAGGAAGATGCCACACTCGGGCGAGAGCAACGCGATAATTTGGCAAAGCACGAAGAGACCGATGATGAGTGAGTGCATTCATGATTGTTTAGGCGATTGGGCCGTCATCCGCAATTTTTTTCTCCTGGAGTTTCCACTTCTGTTCACTGAATGGGGAACCAAAAGCTGGCGTGTGAATGGCCCTCGCGGACTTCCCACGCCCGGAGCCGCCGAGACGGCGGCGGTCCTACCTACTGCATCGTTACGGCTGATGCTCCGCACCCCGCCGCGCTCCCACCGACAACGCCGGGATGCACCGGCCCGCGCCTCGCGCGCAAGAAAGCGCTTGCCTCACCCCGCGCGCCCCGTAGCTTGCGCCCCGTTGAAAACAGCCAGCGGCATCGACACTCTCCGAGTCGCCACCAAAACGGTCCTGACCGTCGCGGCTGCCTTGGCGTTCCTGCTGTTCACCTTCATTTCCGTCAGCTCGCTGCACGAGGAATCCCATCAACACAACGGCGGCCAATCCCCCGACCACTCGTGCGTCATGTGCGCGCTCGCCAAGAGCCAGCTCACCGGCGCGGAACCCACGCCGCTCGTCACGCCGCTCGCGGTCGCCGCCGCCCCATCACTTTCCCCGCTCGCCGTCAGCGTCGAGCTGCCGACTTCCGATCATCCCCTGCCTCCCGGTCGCGCCCCCCCGGTTGTCTGACTCCCCCCACCGGTGTCAGTCCGTTCCCGTTCGTGAACTCAACCGTGGCAGGCTGCCCAACTGCCTGAAATTGGGCAAAAAAACCGTGAGAAATTATGCCGATCAAATCGTTAGCCGGCGCCGCGTGCGTCGTCTGGCTGGGGGCGCAAATCGCCGCCGGCCAGGAAGTCAGTGAAGTCGAATCCCTGAAGCGTCAGTTCCAGCAATTGCAGGCGCAATTCGAGAAGCAGCAACAACTGCAACACCAGCAACTCGAGGCCCTGGCGCGGCAAATCGCAGCCCTCCAAACGGCGCGCCCACCCGCGTCCAACGCGCCGCCCGTCGCGCTCGCGCCAACGCCCGTCGCCGCCGCCTCCGCCGCTTCCGCCGCCGCGCCCGCCGTCGCCGAAAAACCATGGTCCCCCACCGACCCGCTCCGCATCCAGCGCGGCCCCGCGTTTCTCGAACTCTCGCTCGACGCCTTGCTCGCCGCCGGGGCCTCGACCGCCTCCGACCTCAACAAGTTGCAGCCCGGCGGGCACGACCCGAAGCAGCGCGGGTTCACGCTGCAAAATGTCGAAACCGTTTTCAGCGGCGCGGTCGATCCGTATTTCCGCGGCCAGGCGAACCTCGTTTACCAACTCGACTCGAGCGGGGCCTCGGTGGTGGAAGTCGAGGAAGCGTACGCCGAGACCAGTTCGCTCCCCGGCAATCTGCAACTGCGCGCGGGCCAGTTCCTCACCGACTTCGGCCGCCTCAACACCCAGCATCCGCACGCGTGGAGCTTCGTGGATATTGCGCTCGTGAACGGCCGTTTCTTCGGCGGCGACGGATTACGCAATCTCGGCGCGCGACTTTCGTGGCTCGCGCCGACGCCCTTCTATTCTGAGTTTTTCCTCAGTGTGCAAAACAGCCACGGTGACACCGCCTTCAGTTTCCGCAGCGAGCACAACGGCGCGCTGTTTGCGGGCCGCCCCGCGAATGTCGGCAACTTCAGCTCCGGCGCGGACCTGCTGTTCGCGCCGCGTTATCAGGCCTCCTTCGATCTCACCGACGCGCAGACGCTGGTGCTCGGCGCGTCCGGCGCGCTCGGTCCGAATTCCTCGGGCAACCACACGCGCACGGAAATCCTCGGCGCGGATTTGTTTTGGAAATGGAAACCCGCAAATTCCTCGGGCGGCTTCCCCTTCGTGAGCTGGCAGACCGAAGCGATGCTGCGCCGCTACGAAGCCGGTGCCTTCAGCAACGCTGCGGACGACACCGACGCGAACGGCGTGATCAACGGCACCGAGCTGGATCGCTTCGGCGACCACAGCGTGCGCCGCCTCGCCCGCGAACGCCTCGTGGATTACGGCCTTTACTCGCAAGTCGCCTACGGTTTTCGCAAAGGCTGGGTCGCCGCGCTGCGCGGCGACTGGCTCGATTCGCGCCGCGCCGACTACGAAAAACTCTTCGGTCCCGACCTCGACCGCGCGGCCCGCTGGCGCGTCTCGCCGAACCTCACGTGGCTGCCGAGCGAGTTCTCGAAGGTGCGGTTGCAATACAATTACGACCAGCGCCAGTTCGTCGGCGTGGATCATTCCGTGTGGCTGCAATTCGAGTTTTCGCTCGGCGCGCACGCCGCCCACAAATTTTGAACCAAACGACGCGACGCAACCCCACCACCACTCGCTTCATGAAAACTCACGACAAAAAAATCCGGAGCGCGGGCGTCCCGCCCGCAGCGGCCCCGCTGGCCGGGAACGCGCTCCTCCCATTCCGGAGCGCGGGCGTCCCGCCCGCAGCGGCCCCGTTGGTCGGGAACGCGCTAAACATTTCACAATCACCTCGTC
>JAYVOY010000431.1:0-4441 GCA_043757645.1 Verrucomicrobiota bacterium | reverse complement strand
GGAAGCGCATGATGAATCAGCAAACCGAGTCCACCACGCTGTTTGAATATCGGCGGATTCCGTCGGCCGCCCCCACCCGCCCGGCCCCCGTGGCGGTGCCCCCAGCAATCACGCCGGACCGGCACAGTGTCCGCACCGACCTGCCCGTCACGCTGGCGCTGATCGGCGACACGGCGGTGATTCTCCTGTCGCAGGCGCTGGCGTTTTGGCTGCGGTTCCGGTCGGGCTGGTTCCCCGTGGCGGAGGACGCCGGGCCGGTCAATTTCCTCGAGTATATGCGGTTGATCGTGGTGGGCACCTCGTTGCTACTTTTCACCTTCGCCCACTTGCGGGTGTATTCCGCGCGCAATCTCATCAATTTCACTGAAGGCTCGGAAGGCATTCTCAAGGGCACGGGCGTGTGGATTTTTGCCTTTCTGACGATCAGCCTCGCGCTGGATTTTCAGCCGCCGATTTCGCGCTTGTTCGCGCTGCTGTCGTATATGGGCTGCGTGCTGTTCATTCTGCCGTGGCGCGCGGCGCTGTCCCGCGTGCTGAAACAGGAGCGGTTCATCCGGCACTTCCGCCGCCGCGTATTGTGTGTGGGCTGGAACCGGGACGCGGACCAGTTGACGGCGGCATTCGCAAAGGATCCGCATCATCTCTACGAAATCGTCGGCTGCGTTCCGTCACCGAAAGGCGGTGTCCAAGTCGATCCGCCGCGCGAAATGCCCGTGCTCGGCAATTACCAGGATCTGCGCGGCCTCCTCGCGCGCCACGCGGTGGATGTCGTGGTGCTCACGGATCTGCGCCTGGTGATGGAGGATGTGGTAAGCTTGGCCAACCTGTGTGAAAAGGACTACGTCGATTTCAAGGTCGTGCCGGCCTACTTCCCGATGGCCCTGACCAAGCTGCATCTGGAAACGATCAGCGGAGTTCCGATTCTGGGGGCGTTGCCGCCCGCCAAAACGAAGGCATTTTTCGTGCTTTGAAAACGCGTTGCCGATGGTTTAATGCACTCAAGTCGTTGTAATAAGGAACCGAGATCATGCCTGTTGTACCCGCGAGCAAAGACGTTGGCCGAGACAGGAAATCCGCTTCCGCCCAAAGTCGTATGACCCAAACCGTAACCGCCGCCGCCCCCCTGCCCCTGCAACACCACTTGAAATCCCCGCATCGCGACCTGAAGGCGGTGGATTTCTGGGTGTCGATGGCGCTGTTGGGCGACACCGTGGTGGTTCTGTTGAGCCAGATGCTGGGCTTTTGGATCAAATTCCGCTCCTCGTGGCTGCCCTTCGGCATCGAGACGCCCGACATGCCCTTTCATCACTACGTCCGGTTGATCGCCATCGGCACGATGTTTCTGCTCTCGACGTTTGCTTTCCTCCGCCTTTATTCCGCCCGCAATCTCCTGCGCTATCGCGACGTGTTCATGGTCATTCTCAAGGGCACGACCTTCTGGCTGTTCGCGTATTTGGGACTCAGTTTGGAATTGAAATTTAATCCGCCCATTTCGCGGCTGTATGTCATCTCCTCCTATTGCGTGTGCGTCCTGTCGCTGCTGCTTTGGCGCGCGGTGTTTTTCCGGTTGCTCCGCATCGAGGCCGTCGCCCGCAATTTCCGCCAGCGCATCGTCTTCGTCGGCTGGAATGACGACGCCGGCCGCCTGAACGCCGCGGTCGATGCCGACGCCCGCCACCCCTACGACATCCTCGGCTGCGTGTCCGCCGAGGGGAATCGCTTTCAGGTGACGCCGCCGGGAGAGATTCTGCGGCTCGGAACCTACCAGAGCCTGCCGGGAATCCTCGCGCGCAAAGAAGTCGATATCGTCGTCCTGGCGGACATCGAACGGTCCTTCGAGGAAATCCTCGATCTCAGTAACTTGTGCGAAAAGGAATATGTCCAGTTCAAGGTCATCCCGTCGTATTTCCAAATGACGCTGGCGGGCCTGCACTTGGAGAGCATCAGCGGGGTGCCGATTCTCGGCGCCGCCGAGTTGCCGCTGGACCGGCTGTCCAACCGCGCCCTCAAACGCACCGTGGACATCTGCGGTGCGGTGGTGGGACTGGCGATTTCGGTGCCGATGATCGCGATTTGCACCCTCGCCGTTTACCTCGAATCCCCCGGGCCGGTTTTCTACCGGCAGGTGCGCACGGGCCGCAACGGGCGCAATTTCGAGATCATCAAAATCCGCAGCATGAAGCTCAACGCCGAAACCGCCGGCGCGCAATGGGCCAAGCAAAACGACCCCCGCCGCCTGCGCATCGGCGCGTTCCTACGCAAGACCAACATCGACGAAACGCCGCAATTCTGGAACGTGCTCAAGGGCAACATGAGCCTCGTTGGCCCGCGCCCCGAGCGGCCCGAGCTGATCGCCAATTTCAAAGAGGAAATCCCCCACTACAACGCCCGCCACGCCTCGAAAACCGGCATGACCGGCTGGGCGCAAGTCAACGGCCTGCGCGGCGACACCAGCCTCGTCGAACGCGTCCGCTACGACCTCTACTACCTCGAAAACTGGAGCCTCTGGCTGGATTTCCAGATCATGTTCCAGACCTTCGTCAAAAACAAAAACGCCTACTGAGCAGCGCTGGGCGGGGCGGTGAAGGGAGGCGATTGTTGAGTTGGCAACAATCTCTTCCGGCGGAAGCGGAAGAAACGCGAGCCGCAGTCAGAAAGGGATTCCAAGCGAAAAATGGCGGGCAAAAAAACAGCCTGGATTTCGCTCCCATTTTTTGCCGCCAATTTTTCGCCGTGATTTTTTGCTTCACCGCATCCCGCGCCGTCCCGCTGGCGTCCCGCTAATCCCGCAGCACTTTTTCCAGCAACCCGTTCAGGCGATTCAACATCGTGCGCGGGTCTTCGAGCACGCCAGCGGCGACGCGGGCGTTGTCGAGGATTTGCTCCGCCACTTCCGCCGCGAGCGCCGCGTCCTTCCCCCGCATTTTCTCGAGCTTCGTCATGATCGAATGCCCGGGGTTGATTTCGAGATCCTGCTTCGCGGGCGGCAGCGCGTCCGCGCCTTTGCTCATCATCTTCATCATGCGGCGCATCCCCGCAGTCATGAATTTGTCCGCATCCACGACGGCCGCCGGGCTGTTCACGAGGCGCTTGGAGACGCGCACTTCGCCGATCTTGTCGGCGAGCGATTCCTTGAGCCATTTGGCGAGCGCCTGGGCCGCGTCGTCGGCGAGCGCGCCGTCTTTTTTCGCGGCGTCTTCGAGATTCAATTCCGCCTTCTCCGCCTGGCGCAGTGGCTTGCCGTCGAACTCCTGGAGGTGGTCCATCACGAACTCGTCCCACGCGTCGTAGAGGAACAGCACCTCGAACTTGCGCTCGCGGAACACCTCGAAATACGGGCTGCTCTCCGCCGCGGCGCGATTCGGCGCCAGCAGGCAGAAAATCTCCTTTTGCTCCGCCGCCATGCGTTTCACGTAGTCCGCCAGCGACGTGACCTTGCCCGCCTCCAGCAGCGACGACTCGAAGCGCAGCAACCGCCCGAGCGCCTCCTTGTGCGTGAAATCCGTGGCGACACCCTCCTTCAGGAAGCGTTGATGTTCCGCGTAGAATTTCTCGTAAATGGCCGGATCTTTCTCGGCCTGCTCCTCGAGAAATTTCAGGAAACGCGTGGTCAAGACCTTGTTGAGCTTCTGCAACAACGCTGTGTCCTGCATCGTCTCGCGCGAGATGTTCAGCGGCAAATCCTCGCTATCGACGACGCCCTTGAGGAAGCGCAGCCAGTCCGGGAACAGCCCCTTGGCCTTCGCCTGAATCAACACCTTGCGGCAATACAAATTCACCTCGGAATCCATGCGGCCCATGCCGAGCGTCTCCCGGTTCTGGCCCGGCACGAACAGCAGCGCCTGAATGGACAGCGGCGCGTCCGCCGTGAAATGCAGGCGTAGCAGCGGCGCCTCGTGATCGTGCCCGACGAATTGGTAGAACTCGTTGTACTCCTCGTCCTTGATCTCGTTTTTGCCGCGCGCCCAGATCGCTTGAAGCGTGTTGAGCCGAGTGCCGTTTAGTTCGATCGGAAACGGCACGAAGCTCGAATACCGCTTGATGATGCGCTCGACCGCGTCGCCTTCCGAGAACTCCTTCGCGTCGTCCTTGAGTTCTAGCGTGACCTTGGTGCCGCGCGGCAAGTCCGCCGCCGGCGTGATTTCGTAGCCGCCCGTGCCGTCACTCACCCACTGCCAGCCCGGCTCGCCCGGCGTCGCCGAACGGCTGAGAACCGTCACGCGCTTGGCAACCATGAACGCCGAATAAAACCCGACGCCAAACTGCCCGATCAACCGCGCGTCCGGCCGCTTGTCCTCGGCCAGTTGCCTCACGAACGCCTTCGTGCCCGAGTGCGCGATGGTGCCGAGATTCTCGACCAACTCCGCGTGCGTCATCCCGACGCCCGTGTCGGTGAACGTGATCGTGCCCGCCTTGTCATCCGTGGTGAGCGCGACCGTCG
>JAYVOY010000430.1:0-4447 GCA_043757645.1 Verrucomicrobiota bacterium | reverse complement strand
GCCACGAAACGGAGCATCTTGGCAAACAAGTTCCCCGGCGGCCCACTTCATCCGGTGGTCGGCGTGAGCTGGGACGATTGCCAAGCCTTTGCGCAATGCTACGGCATGGTTACGGCAAAGAGATTGGTGCGCGTGCCCGCCCACACTCACTGCGCCGTCCAGCCGCCGTCGATCACGATATCCGTGCCGGTGATGAACTCCGCGGCGTCCGAGCACAGATGGGCGGCGAGCGCGCCGATTTCCTCGACCTTGCCCCAGCGCCCGAGCGGGATGCGTTCGGTGAATTGCCGGCTCACCTCGGGATTGTTGAGGATCGGCAGATTGATCTCCGTGGCGCACGGGCCGGGGCTGATGCCGTTCACCGTGATGCGCCGCGGCGCGAGTTCGAGCGCGAGGGCCTTGTTGAAGCCGAGCAAGCCCGCCTTGCTCGACGAATACGCCACGCGCCCCGGCAGGCTGATGTGGCTCATCATCGAGGTCATGTTGATCACGCGGCCGCCGCCGCCGCTGACGAGGTGCGGGAGGAACGCGCGGCACAGGAGGAACACGCTTGTGAGATTCGTGTCGAGCACGAGCCGCCAATCCGCGAGGGAGAATTCCGTGAGCGGTTTGCGCAGATTCATCCCGGCGTTGTTGATCAAAATGTGAACCGCGGGAAACCGCGCGGCGACGTCAGCACGCAGCTTTTCCACCTGCGCCTCGTCCGTGACATCCGTCGGAAAACACCACGCCTCCGCGCCCAGCGCCCGCACCTCGACCGCCGCGGCCTCGAGCTGCGCCGCGTTGCGTGCGACGAGCACCAGCCGCGCGCCCTCCGCCGCCAGCGCGAGCGCCATCGCCTTGCCGAGGCCCTTGCTTGCGCCGGTGATTACCGCCACCCGATTCGATAATTTTTTCTCGCTCATAAAGTTCGTTTTGTTTTTCCGTTTCTGCCTCGGACCGCCGCCGTCCCGGCGGCTCTAACTGTCCAAACTCCGCAGAGGCTTGTGGTGCATCGGGCACTATGCTCGATTCGGGCCGCCGAGACGGCGGCGCTCCCGCCCCTCACAACGCCGCCTCCAAGCTCCGGCAAATCGTCTTCAAAATCTGGATGCGCGCGAACTTCTTGTCATTGCCCGCGACCAATGTCCACGGGGCTGCTTGCGTGCTCGTGCGGCGCACCATCTCGGTGACCGCCGCGCCGTACGCGTCCCATTTCTCACGATTGCGCCAGTCGTCGGGCGTGATTTTGTAACGCTTGAAACTGATCTCCTCGCGGTTCTTGAACCGCCGCAGTTGCTCCTCCTTGCTGATGTGAATCCAAAATTTCCCGACGACCATGCCGTCCTCCACGAGCTGCTCCTCGAAGTCGTTGATCTCGCGATAGGCCCGCCGCCATTCGTCCTCGCGCGCGTAGCCCTCGACGCGCTCGACCAGCACGCGTCCGTACCACGAGCGATCGTAAATGCGGATCATCCCACCGCGCGGCAGGTGCCGCCAAAACCGCCACAAATAATGATGCGCGCGCTCCTCGTCCGTCGGCGACGCGACGGGAATAATCCGGAACAACCGCGGATCAATCGCCTCCGTCACGCGCCGGATCGAACTGCCTTTCCCCGCCGCGTCCCAGCCCTCGAACACCAGCACGGTCGAGCGCCGCTGCTCGTGCATTGCCCACGTGAGGCGATGCAGTTTCGCCTGAAATTTCTCGAGTTTGCGCGCGTATTCTTCCTCGCCCAAAGCCTGCGACAAATCCACGCGCTGCAACACCGTCACGCCCGGCGCGACGGGCGCGCGCTTCACCGCCGGTTTCGCTCCGGTCTCCAATTTCCGCGCCAGCGCTGCTTGCAACGCGCCCAGCACCGTCTCGCCCACGGTCAAATCGCGATACCGATCATCGCCCGCCTCGATGACCTGCCACGGCGCGGCGGCGGAATCCGTGTGGCGCAACGCCCGCTCGCTGAGCTCACGAAAGCGCGAGTGGAGCTTCGGCCCGTGCCAGTCCGTCGGCAAAATCCGCCAATGTTTCTTGGGGGTTTTCTCCACCTCGCGAAACCGCTGCGCCTGCTCCGCCTGCGACAAATGCAGCCACAACTTGATGATCACCGCGCCATCGTCGGTCAGCATTTTCTCGAAGCCCGCGATGCGATCCAGCGCCGCGTCGAGCCCGCGATTTTTCAATTTGCCCGCCAGGTGCCGCACGATGGGCCGCGTGTACCACGAGCCGAAAAACACGCCGATGCGCCCGCGCGCCGGCAGCACGCGCCAGAAGCGCCAGTAGGGCGGGCGCTCGTTTTCTTCGTCCGACGACAACCAAAACGCCTGCGTGTCGATGCCGCGCGGGTCGAGCCATTCGTTGAGCCGGTGCATCACGTCGCCCTTGCCCGCGCCGTCCGCGCCCGTGACGATGATGATCACTGGCCGCTGGCTCGACCGCAGCCGGAACTGCGCGTCGAGCAGGCCCGCGCGCAACTTCGGCAGCCGCGCCTCGTAGTCGTCCTTCGACACCGCCCGCCCCAATTCAGCAGCTTCAAACATGATCTTGGAAAACCAGGTCGTGAAAATATTCCGCCGCCCGCCCGCGCGCAAACCGCTTCCCTGAATCGGAGCGCCGAGCACCGGCTCGGCGAGAGCGGTGCCGCGAGGCACGCGCCGAGCGGGTGCTCGGCGCTCCGTCTGTTGAGCGAGTTTTGCGTGCATGAAACGAAACCAAAGAACTCTCTTCCGCGCCGGGTCGCCGCGAAGCTAGCGAACGAAGTGCGGCAAACAATGGAAAATCGGGGGAGAAGCTCGAACGGCAAAGTCTCAAAGCTCAAAGACTCAAAGCTCAAGGAAAGGGCCAAGCTTAAAGTTCCAAAGAGGCCGAACCGTTCACCCATGCACCGCGGCGCTTTGGAAGTTTGGTTCTTCCCTTGAGCTTTGAGTCTTTGAGCTTTGACCTCTTTGAGCTTTCGCTTCGCCCTCTTTGAGCTTTCTCCGCCGCGTTCCCCACCCTTTACTTCCGCCCGCATGAACATCCTTGCCGAACTGGAATGGCGCGGCCTGATCGCCGATTGCACTGACGCCGCCGAGTTGACCAAACGCCTCGCCACCGGCCCCGTCACGCTCTACTGCGGCTTCGATCCCACGGCCGACAGCCTCCACGTCGGCAACCTCGTCCCGCTCCTCGCGCTCCGCCGTTTTCAACTCGCCGGGCATCTGCCCATCGCCGTCGCGGGCGGCGCGACCGGCAGCATCGGCGATCCCAGCGGCAAGACGCAGGAGCGCCAATTGCTCACCAACGAAGTCCTCGCCCACAACATCGCCGCCGTGAAATTGCAGCTCGTGCGGCTCCTCGATTTTGCCGCCGCCGCGAATCCCGCGCGCCTCGTGGACAACGCCTCGTGGACCGCGCCGCTGAGTTACCTCACGTTCCTCCGCGACATTGGAAAATATTTTTCCGTCAACCAAATGATCGCCAAGGAAAGCGTCCGCGCCCGCATGGAGGACCGCGAGGTGGGCATCAGCTACACCGAGTTCAGCTACATGCTGCTCCAGGCTTTCGACTTCTATCACTTGCGCAAAGAGTTCCAGTGCGACCTCCAAATCGGCGGCAGCGATCAATGGGGCAACATCACCGCCGGCACCGATCTCATCCGCAAAAAACTCGGCGCGCACGCCTTCGGCCTCACCCTCCCGCTCCTCACGAATGCCGACGGCTCGAAGTTCGGCAAGACCGTCGCCGGGGCCGTCTGGCTTGATCCGAAACGCACCAGCGTCTATCGCTTCTACCAATTCTGGATCAACACCGACGACCGCGACGTGGTTCGATACCTCAACTACTTCACGTTCCTTGCACGCGAGGAAATCGCCGCGCTCGCCACGCAACACACCGAGAACCCCGGCGCCCGCGCCGCCCACAAAGCCCTCGCCCGCGCCGTCACCGACCTCATCCACGGCCCCGCCGCGACCGCCGAGGCGTTGCGCGCCAGCGACATTCTTTTCGGCGGCCCGCTCGACGCCATTTCCGAGGCCACCTTTGCCGAAATTGCCGGCGAAATTCCCTCCCGGGAAATCCCCCGCGTCCGTCTCGCCGACGCGCCGCTGCCGCTGCTCGAACTCCTCGTTGAAGCCGGCCTCTGCCCGAGCAAAGGCCAGGCCCGCAAAGACCTCGAAGGCGGCGGCATCTACGTCAACAACGTCCGCGAAACCGCGCTCCAACGCACCCTGACCGCCGCCGATTTGCTGTTCGGGAAAAACCTCCTGCTCCGCAAAGGGAAGAAGAATTACACGCTGGTGACGATGCGGTAATCGCCGCAGTCGTGTCTGCACCACGCGACGAACGCTGGGATGATTCGGAAACTCTCCCCCGTTTGGACCTCCCGCCGCCTGAAGGCGGGACTCCGAACCCCAGAGCCGTGTGAAACGCGGCGCTCCGTTTCCCCGGAGCGCCGCCTTCCAGGCGGCTCGGGCGTGGGCGAAAAGCGCG
>JAYVOY010000429.1:0-4447 GCA_043757645.1 Verrucomicrobiota bacterium | reverse complement strand
CGGCGGAATAATGGGTCGCGAGGTGCTGGCGAAAACCGGCGACGCAAAATTCACACAGGCAATCGCGGCGGTAATAATAATTCGCGATCAAGCCATCCACGCCGCGCGTGATCGCGGATTTCGCCATCGCCTTCAGGCACGCGCGCCATTTCGGATTGTTCAGGCAGCCGTGATATTCCGGCCAGCCGCCGATTTTGTACGAGTGCGTGACGACCAGCGCGCCCGCGCCGTCGCGCTGCAACATTTCGGTGGGATCCGCGCACGGTTTCGGTCCGAACTCGGCTTCATTCCAACCCTTCTCGTACCACTCGAAGAAGCCCGCCTGCTTCGCCGGGTCGCCGAAGATGAAGGTCATGTTGAAATGCCCGACCACCCTCGCGCCGCGGCTGTGAATCTCGCGATTCAAGCCGCGGAAAAACTCCCCGCACTCCTTGGTTCCCTGCACGGGAAAGTGCGCGGGATAGCCCTTGTAAAACGGCGTGTGCGCGAGGCTGTAAAACGTGAGGCCGTAAAATCCGACCTGCGCAATCTCGGGCCGCGCCTCGCCAATAAAATCGAGATACTCGGGCGTGCCGTAATCGGTCCAATGCGCGACCAGCGTGTTGAACCAGCGATTCGTCTCGGCCGCACGCGCGCTGGGCGCGGTGAGGGTGACGAGGGCGAGGAGGACGCACGCCAGCAGCGGCGCGGCGGAAGTTTTTTGGCGAAGAGAATTCATGGGGGCACGCCACTTCACCGCTTTGCCCGCGTGCTGGCAAGTGTTGGTGGCTGGATCGAAGCGCGCGAACGGTGTCTCTGGGCACGGAGTCCCGCCTTCAGGCGGCGGGGCGTCCGCACTCGCCGGGCCGTTGGAATTTTTCCAGCGTCCCCGATTCGGCGAACGCCCCGCCGCCTAAAGGCGGAACTCCGTACCGTGATTGCCGCGCGCGCGCCGAGCCTCACCCTCACGGCTCCGCGTACGTGCTGCTCGCCGTGGCGCTCTTGGCCCATTGGCGCGTGCCGTCGCGACCGATCACCTCGACGGCGTCGATTTCGTTCCAGCCGGCGACGCGTTTGGTGTCGAGGTAGATTTTCACAGCGGTGACTTGCGCGACGAACGGCAGCGCAAACGCGCGGACCACGGGCGCGTTGGCCTCCGGTTCCACGCCCTCCCAAATCGGCACTTCGTCACCGTTCAGCAGGAACGCGGTGAGCTTGGCAATCGCGCCGGGATTGTAGGATTCAAAGACGTGAACCTCGGCGAGACTGAGCGGCGTCTCGAATTCCAAACGCAGCCACTCCTCGCCGCCATCCGGCAAACGCGACGCCCACGCGGTGGGAAAATCCCCGGCCTCCGGCGTGTCCGCCGGGCCGGTCGCCTGCTCGGGACCCCACGAGCGGCGGCGCGGGTTTTGGGGATCGGGGAAACCGGGGCGCAACGTCCGGGCGACCTCGTGCAACGCCGCCACCGCGGCCGACATTTGCGCCAACTGCTGCTCCAGCCCACCGAGGCGCGAGGCGAAATTCGTGGCGCGTTGTTCGGCTGCGGCCAGTTCGCCGCGCGCGCGTTGCCACTCCTCGCGCACCGCCAGCAACTCCGGCGCGGAGGCCGCCGCGGCGGGCGTTGCCGTGGTCGCGTCATTGGCGGGTGACGCGGTGGGCGAAGTGACGGGCTGGTTCAACGCGGCGGCGATTCTTCGCTTCATCCGCACCTCGTCGAACACGGCCGAACCGAGGGCGACGAGCAGTGCCAGCACGCTGAGAATGGTCGGGGCTTTCATAAGTGGAGCATGGAAAAGTTGGACGGCATTCTCCGGAATGTGCTCCGCGACGCACGGTCTTTCCCACCCCATTTTGCGGGGCAAGCGCCTGCCGCGCCAGCGCCGCGGCGTCGGGACAGTGTCCCACTGCGCGCGGTTCAATCCCCGGCCCCGACGGAAATTTTCATTGCCCCCCCCACCCTCAATGTTACGTTTTCCCCACAAACCGCAGTCGCAGACTGTAATTATGCCGGCAAACAGCACGAGCGAATCGAGTCCCGTTGAAATGGTGAAGAACTCCTCTCTTTACCGCGAATTCCAGGCGGAACGGGAGGAAATCCTCAAACACAAATGGGTTGAATCCGAGAAGGCTGGCTACGACATCGGCTTCGAGCGCGCCCTCACCGAATGGATCATCAAACACCGCGCCAAGTGGCGGAAAATCCGCCAGGACCAAAGCCGCAGCAACCCCGCCTGACCATTCCCAAATTTTCCCCATCCGAGAACCGGCCGCCTGCGTTGCCGGTTCTTTTTTTATGGCCCAAACCATCGAACTCCTGAACGCCGCGGCGATCCAATTCGCCGTCAACCGCATCGCCCACGAGATTGCCGAGCGCAACCACGACCACGGCGAAATCGTCCTCCTCGGCATCCCCAATGGCGGCAGTCATTTCGCCCAGCGCCTCGCGACCGTGCTCGCCGGCATCTGCCCCGCGCCGCCGTCTGTCGGCACGCTCGACATCACGATGCACCGCGACGACCTCGACACCCGCGCGCTGCCCGACTTCCATCCCTCGCACATTCCCGTCGATCTTACCGGTAAGACGGTCGTCCTCGTCGATGACGTGATCTTCAGCGGCCGCACCGCCCGCGCGGCCCTCGACGCGCTCAACGACCTCGGCCGCCCGCGCCGCGTCCAGCTCGTCGCCCTCATCGACCGCGGCAACCGCGAACTCCCGATCGCGCCCGATTTCGTCGGCAAATCCGTCCCCACCGCCCCCGCCGAACGCATCGAAGTCCGTTGGAAAGAAGCCGCCGGCATCGACCAAGTCGAACTCCTCAAACCATGAGTTGGAACCGCAAACACCTCCTCGACATCGAGTCCCTCAGCGCGGCGGAAATCCTGACCGTCCTCGAAACCGCGCGCAGCTTTAAGCAGGTCGGCGAACGCGCCATCAAAAAAGTCCCCGCCCTCCGCGGCAAAACCGTCGTCAACCTTTTCATCGAACCCTCGACCCGCACGCGCATCAGCTTCGAACTCGCCGCCGTGCGCCTCTCCGCCGACGTCATCAATTTCAGCACCGACTCCTCCTCGCTCAAAAAAGGCGAGACCCTCAAGGACACCGCGCGCAACCTCGAGGCCCTCAGCGCCGACATCATCATCATCCGTCACGGGGCCGCCGGCGCGCCGCATTTCCTCGCGCGTTTCCTCGACGCCCACGTCATCAACGCCGGCGACGGCGCGCACGAGCATCCCACCCAGGCGCTCCTCGACACCTTCACCATTCTCGAGCGCAAAGGTCGCATCGCCGGCCTCAACGTCACCATTCTCGGCGACATTCTCTACAGCCGCGTCGCCCGCTCGAACATCTGGGCGCTCACGAAACTCGGCGCCAACGTCACCCTCTGCGGCCCCGCCACCCTCGTCCCGCGCGTCTTCGAGGAAATGGGCTGCCGCGTCACCCACAAGGTCGATGAAGCCCTCGCCGACGCCGACATCATCAACCTCCTCCGCATCCAGCACGAACGGCAGCGCAAGACCATGTTCCCGGGCATTGGCGAATACACCTCGCTCTTCGGCCTGACCAAGGAACGCCTCGAAAAAACCAAGCCCGACGCGCTCATCATGCACCCCGGCCCGATCAACCGCGGCGTCGAGATCGACAGCCAGATCGCCGACGGCCCGCGCTCCGTCGTCCTCGATCAAGTCACCAACGGCCTCGCCGTCCGCATGGCCGTCCTCTTCCTCATCAACGGCGGCACCGACCCCCAAGGCTCCGCCCCGAACGTCGCCGATACGCGCGCCACCAAATCCTGAGCGCGGAGGTTCCGCGTTCGGAGTCCCTGGGTTCGGAGTCCAGCCTTCAGGCGGCAAGCCGTCCGCCCGCGCGGCGCTCGTGAGAATTTCCAGCGCCTTGAACATGAATTCCGACGCGGAAATGCACGTAACAAAGTGTCGTGCGCCCGGAGCGCGGCGTTTACGCCGCTTCCGCGTACGCATGGTGTGTGGCGAAAGAATGGCGCGGGTCGTCGGACGGCGAAGCGGCGTAAACGCCGCGCCCAGCGCGCGTCGCCTCGGAATTCGCGCGAGCCTGATTCGGAGGTCGGCTTAAGTAGTCCGAGAACCACACGCATAACTGCGTAGCCGAGCGTACCAGTCAGGTTTTGATTTTCTGCAAGCGCCTACCTCGTCAAGTATCGCCAGCGCCTGGGCGATATCGTTCGCCAACTCCCCAGGCTGGATGACGTTGCACGTGCTGCCAGTCGGGGCGAACGAGACAAGTTGAAACTCGCAATCCTGCGGCCATCGAACTGCGGTCAATCGTTCTCCGCGGTTGGTCAGGACTATGTCTGCTCCTTCTGAATTGATGTCTTCGTAGATGGCGAGGTCTAGCCTGAACATTTCATAGGCGACTGGAAGGCAGGATTTTTTGGCGCAAAATTTCCGGGATCGATCCTCCAGGGAGTCGGAAGGGCTGGCCAAGGTC
>JAYVOY010000428.1:0-4487 GCA_043757645.1 Verrucomicrobiota bacterium | reverse complement strand
TGCCCGCGATGGATAATTCCCCCGCCGTCGGCGCATCCAGGCACGAGAGCAAATTCACCAGCGTCGTTTTTCCCGAGCCGGACGGCCCGAGAATCGAGACCATCTCGCCGGGAAAAATCTCGAGGTCCACGCCATCGAGCGCCCGCACCGTCTCGCTGCCGCGCCGGTAGTGCCGCGTGAGGCCGCGCGCGCGAATCACCGCCTGTTTGCCGTCGTTGCTCATGCGTTATTCCCCCTCCCGAATCGCCTCGACCGGGCGCATCGAGCACGCGCGCCACGCGGGATACAGGCCCGCGAGAAACCCGAGCAGCACCGACGTCAGCAGCGAGTAGCCGATAAGCTGCCAGGTGATGCTCACGATCGACCCCTGCACGCCGAGCTTGATCAACCGATGCAGCGCCAGCTCCACCAATCCGCTGCCCAGCACCGCGAGCACGCACCCCGCCACCGCGCCGCTCACGCACACCGCGAGCGTCTCCAACCAGATCAATTCGAAAATGTCGCTGCGATGCGCGCCAATCGCCTTCATCACGCCGATCTCGCCGGTGCGCTCGTAAACACTCATCAAAATCGTGTTCACCACGCCGATCACCGCGACGATCACCGCGATGAACGCCACCGCCGCGATCATGATTTGCGCCGTGCCCACGAGGCTCACGAGCGTGCCCTTCACCTGTTCGAGACTCACCACCTGCACCTCGGGAATCTTCAGCCAGCGGCCCTCGAACTCGCGCAACTCGATCGCGTTAAATCGTTTCAGCTTGATCCCGACGATGGTGAGTTCGTTCACCCGGTTGAAAATTTTTCGCGCGTGATCCAACGGCAGAAACACGGTGCCGTCGTCCTGCGTGCCCGTGCGGTCGAGAATGCCCACCACCTTGAACTCGTGCGACCGCGCCTGCGTCGCGCCGTTCGGCGTCACCGTCGCGTAAAAAGAATCGCCCACCTTGCGCTGCTCGAATTGGGCCACCTCGAACCCCAGCACCACTTCGTTCGTCGCCTCCGGTGTGAACCACCGCCCGCCGTCGTAACCCGCGCCCAGCTTGAACTTCAACCACGGCTTCATGACGACAAACGACGGCACATCAATGCCCGAAATAATCGAGAACGATTTCGTGTTTTCGTCGTCGCGAATGCTGCTGCCCTCCTTCGCGCCAATGCCGATAAAGATCGGCGTGATCGACAGAATGGCCTCGTCCGCCTTCACCTTGTCATACGTGTCCGCCGGCAAATACAGCAGCCCGGTGCCGCCCTTGAGCATCATCGTCGCGGCCTCGTAGGGACAACCCTTGGCCATGATCATCAACTGAAACCCGAGCTTCTCCATGCTCTCGTTGAGCGCCTTGCGGTAGCCGAGATTGAAGCCGCCGAGGCTCACCGCCACCGCGACCGCCAGGCCCACGCCCGCCATCGTGAGCAGCGTGCGCACGGGCCGGCGCAGAAGATTTTTTGAAGCGAGGGTGAAGTGGTTCATCGCGAAGAATGAGGAAAAATTGCCCCAGCGCGCGGCCCCCGGTACGGAGTCCCGCCTTTAGGCGGTGGGGCGTCCCACCGGCTGAAGCCGGGACTCCGTACCGAAGCCATTCGCAGCCGACTTGGTTGAAACTCCAGCAGCGCGCGCAAACCGATTTCGGTCAGCCGCTGGGTTGCTTGCAGAAACTGGAAAACACTTTTCATTTCGTTCCCTTCTCCGAAAACGTCACCGCGACGCCGATGAATTGGTAGCCGTCGCCATACTTGATCAACTGCCCTTCTACCGCCGCGAACTTGCCGACGTGGCGCGGGATCTTCGGCACGGTGTCGCCCATCTCAACTTTGATTTCCTTCGGCGGCGCGTCTTTCGCGCCCGACTGGCTTGGGTCGCTGAGATAAAACCAGCAACCCGTGGCCGGACACTGGCGCGCCACGACGCCCTTGATCCGCACCGGCTTTTTCAAAAATTCCGTTGGCTGCGTCACGAGGTCCGCGACCGACACGGTCGGCGAACCCACGAACGCCAGGCCGAAGTGATCCTCGCGCTGGTTCAAAAACAGGACCGCCG
Organism: Verrucomicrobiota bacterium; assembly: GCA_043757645.1. Classification (GTDB taxonomy): domain Bacteria; phylum Verrucomicrobiota; class Verrucomicrobiia; order Limisphaerales; family BJHT01; genus BJHT01. The sequence continues at coordinate 2,446 of JAYVOY010000428.1, read as the reverse complement.
CGCCAATCACGAGGGCCACCGCGAGGCCGGATGCAATGATGATTTTTTTCACGAGAGCAAAACTATTTCGTCCCCGGTGCGGCGGTGCGGAACTTCGCGAGCGCCTCCTGCGCGCGGAGATAATACGGCTCGAATTTCGAGCCGTAGGCGAACATGTCCGCGAGGATCAGATTCTTCCGCACGCCGCGCAGCGAGGCCTCGAAATCGGGCTTCCCTTGCTCGGTGATCCCCGGCGCGGCGAGCTTGGCGACGCGATCCTTGTCGGTGCCAGGCTCGGCCGCCGCGTAGTAATCGTGCTTGTAAAAGTCGCCGAGCGTCAGGCCGGTGAATTGATTGCGAAAGTCTTTGCTCTTCAGCGCGCGGGCAGCGGGGCTTTCGAGGCGTTGAAAGAAAAGGTTTTTGATTTCGCCCGAGTCCGGCGCGAGCGAGGCGAACACCTGAATCACGCCGCCTTTGCCCGGCACGTTCACGCCGTGGACGATGCCCACGAGCGCCTCACCTTGGAAAACACGATAGACCGTGTAAGGCGTTTCGTACGTTTCGTACACCGGGTCCAAATCACTCCCCAACCGCGCGCGCAGGTTTTTGAAGAGCGTTTCGCCCCCGGGCATTTTGTCGAATTCGCGCGCCTCCTCTTTGTAGGAGGTCATCTCCGGGAAGAGATATTTCAAATCCTGCGCCGGATTGCTCAACGTGCAGCCGATGGCCGCCCAGAGCTGGGTCGGCGTCGCCAGCAGGATCACGGTGAGGAGGGTGATAAGGAGTTTCATGGGCACGTAGGAGTTTTTCATCATTCGATTTCCCGATCTCATTAGCACCCGGCTTCAGCCGGGTGACTTGCCGCGCAAAACCAACGCAACCGCTTCAGCGGTTTCCGGAGTCGGGGAAACCGCTGCAGCGGTTCTCGTCCTCCAGTCATCCTGACACCCGGCTGAAGCCGGGTGCTAATGAGAGCCGCGACGCGCCGGCAAGCTGTGAACGAGGGGCCATGTATCGTGGTTTTCATCGCGTGGTGTGTGGCTCAAAAGTATCGGTAATACTGCATGGTGACAATGGTGTCGCGCGCGCCGGCCATTTTCTCCGTCTGCCGCTCCACGTTGAGTTTGACCCAGTGCAGGTTCGCGTTCCCCAGATCATTACGGAAGAACCAAGTCACCTCGCCAATCACCGACGCATCCGCCGCCCACGCCCACGCGCTTCCGGCCGCCGCAGGCAGCGCGGGGCCGCTGCGCTGCGAGAAACGCCGATACTGCGCGCTCGCGCCGAACTTCCGGTTCCGCGTGAGGTAATCCAGTTGGTAAAGCTGCGTGTAAATCCGGTCGCCCTCATCGAAGCCCGTGCTCAACTCCGTCGCCAGCGTCAGCGAACCCGTCGGAATCGTTTGCGTGTGGCGCGCATCCACGCCGCCGCGCTGCGTCGCCACGAGGTCGCGCCCCCGCGACTCGCGCGCCACGGACGCGCTGCGCTCGACCGCCTCGCGTCCGAGCCGTTCGCCGCCGAGATACGAGATGCCGCCCTCGATTCCGTACTCGTTGAGAAAGCGATTCGCCAAACTCAGCCGCGCGCCGACGAGGCCCGACTGCCCGCGAAAACGAATGTCGTAGCCCGAGCCGAGCAGATAATACGCGTCGTAATTCACGCTCGCATTGAGCGAACCCCAGAGGCCCGCGTACCAATCGCGCTCGCTGCCGAAGTTCCGTTCGTTGGAGAGTTGCAGCAGCGTCCCGTGCGTGTCGGTCTGGAGGTTCAAGCCGAACGGCAGATAGAACCGCCCCGCGCGCAGATTGAACCGCCCGATGTTGTCACTCTGCGCCGCGTCACTCAGCAGCGGGTCGAAGACGTTGTAGAAATCCACATACAGGTTGTGCAGCTCGAAGTATTGCCACCCGCGATGACCGCCCCCGCCCATGTCATTCACCACCTCGTGGAAACCATCCCGCCGCACGAGCCGCGCCTGAAAATCAAACGCCGCCACCGTCGCCGTCGCCGTCGAGAATTTCTTCAGCACCTCGAAGCCCACGGAATTGCGGCTGTAAAGTCCCGGCAGGGAATTGCGCTGCTCGCGGTTGGCCTCGGAGCTGTACGAAACCTCCGCCATGATTTCATTCTTGAAGGTGAAGTTCTCCCCGAAGAAACCCCGCTTCCCCGCCGCGCCGTCCGTCACCGGAATCGCCGTCATGCGATTCGTGTTCGCCAGCGGCGGCTTCGCGGGTTCGAGATCGGCGAAAGGATCGGCCGCGCGGTTGGTCTTCGCGCCCGCCGCATGATCCAACTCCGCAAACGGGTCCGCCGCGGCCGCGTGCGCCGCGAGCAGCGCGCCACCCAGCAGCATCGGAACCACCATCATTCGCATCGAGTCCATCACGTTTCCGGCGGCGCATTATTCGCTGCCTTCGCTCCCGCTTACCCGCGAGCTCACCAAACCCCGCAAACAATTTTTACCGCC
>JAYVOY010000427.1:0-4494 GCA_043757645.1 Verrucomicrobiota bacterium | reverse complement strand
AGGCTTCGAGCAGCGGGTCGTTCAAATTGCGAAAGAGGAAACGATAAACGCTGCGGCGCTGGCTCGGCGCGCTGTCGGGATCGAACGCGGCGTAGTCGATGCGCGGCGAAACCTCCTTGTTCGGATCCTCGAACTTGAACTGCATCGCCGACGGGCCGCCCATCGTGAAATCGATGCGTCCACTCGCGGCGAGCAGCGCGTCGCGCACACTCTCGGCGTCGAGGCGCGGGCGGTTCATGCGCCAGAGGAGGCGGTTGTCGCTGTCCACGCGCGCGGCGTCGTCGCGATGCGTCGAGGTCTGGCGATACGCGGCGCTCGTCACGATGAGTTGGTGCAAGTGCTTGAACGAGCCGCCGCTGTCGCGGAATTCCAGCGCGAGCCAGTCGAGCAATTCGGGATGCGAAGGCGGCGAACCCATGCGGCCAAAATCGTTCGGCGTGTCCACGAGGCCGCGGCCGAAGTGCCAGTGCCACACGCGATTCACGATGCTGCGCCACGTGAGCATGTTCTCGGGCGCGGTGATCCAGCGGGCGAGCGCGGCGCGGCGCGCGGCCTCGTCGTTCGGATTCGCGAGCGCGAAATCAGGCGACAACGTGCCGACGGCGGCGAGCGCGCCGGGCGTGACGGGCGCGAGCGGTTGCTTGAGATCGCCGCGGCGCAGGATCGCGATGGGGAGCGGTTCCTTGAACGGTTTGTAATTTCGCAACTGGGGGAAATCGCCCGCGATGGCCCAGACTTTTTTCTCGGGCGGAAGTTTCGCGAGGCGGTCCTTCAAGAACACCAAACGGTGCTGGTCGAAAAGTTGTTTGCGCTCGACGTCGCTGCGCTCGGATTCGGGGCGCGCGAGTGTGGCGAGCAATTCGAGCGGCAGCGTCGGCGTGCGCACGGGCGGCGCGTGAGCGGTGGCGGAGACGCGGAAGCGGCCGATGAGATGATGCTGGCCGTGGAGCTGATCGAGTTCGATGACGAGCGTCGCGCCGTTCGTGAGCGCGGGCGGTTGTTGCAACTCGAGGACGGCCTGATGCGGTCTGGCGATCTGCGGATAAATTCCCCACGCGGTGTCCGGCTTGCCGTCGATCGCACGCTCGATACCCCAGCCGGCTTGGTTGAAATCGGTGGTCGGATTTTGCAGCGCGAGCGGTGGATTTTTCGCGGTGGCGTTGGTGCCCGCGAGGCTCAGGCGGATTTCCGAGAGATGCAGATTTCCGTTGTCCTGACGGCCCGGGCCGCGCATCGGCAGGCGTTCGTCGGGGAGAACTTCGAGGCGAAGCGCGGTGATGCGCGCGAGTTTTGTGCGCGCGTGAATCGTGTAGGTGTCCTTGTCCGCGGCGGCGCCGGTGGCGAGCCACGAGCCGTCGGCGAGATTGGTGAAGACGGTCGTGTTCGTGGTGGACGCGACGCGCTCGACGGTGAGCGGGGTCCAGTTCACGGCTTGATCGGCGAGGGATTTTTCCCAGGCGATTTGCGCGCGGGAAAGTTCCGCGCGCTCGGCGGCGGTGGGCGGTTGGGCGTCGGGATTTTTCTCCAACTCGGAAATTTGTTTCGCGAGCGTGGTGCGCGTGACGCGGAGTTGCGCGTCGTCGTCGTAGCCGCGAATCGTGCGGCCGACGCCGGCGAACACGGCTTGGAGGCGGTAATAATCACGCTGCGAAATGGGATCGAACTTGTGCTCGTGGCAGCGCGCGCAGTGAACCGTGAGGCTGAGAAACGTGCTCGCGGTGCTGGTGACCATGTCGTCGCGATCGAGGTTCAGCGCGGTGCGCTTGCAGTCGGTGCCATCGACCTGCTCGACGAGCGCGCTTTGGTTGAACGGCCCGGCGGCGGCGAAACCGAGCGCGGGAATCAGCGCGGGTTCGGCGGGGAACAGCGCGTCGGCGGCGAGCTGTTCCTGCACGAAACGCGCGTAGGGTTTGTCGGTGTTGAACGCGGCGATCACGTAGTCGCGATACGGCCACGCGTCGAAGCGCGGGCGGTCCATGCCGAAGCCGTTGGACTCACCGAAGTGAACGACATCGAGCCAGTGCCGCGCCCAGCGTTCGCCGTAGCGCGGCGACGCGAGGAGGCGATCGACCAGGCGCGCGTAGGCGTCGGGCGCGCGGTCATTTTCAAACGCGGAGATTTCCCCGGGCGTCGGCGGGAGGCCGTGCAAATCAAACGTGAGGCGGCGAATCAGCGTGGTGCGATCGGCCTCGGGCGAGGGCGCGAGACCGCGCTCGGCGAGGCGCGCGCGGAGGAAGGCGTCGATGCTCGCGGGCGGCGCGCGATGGGCCGTGGAGGACGGAGACTGCGGTGGCGTTGGGCGCGCGAGGGGTTTGAGCGACCACCAATCCGTGGCGAGGGCGACGCGATTGGTGCGCGGATCGGGCGCGCCGAGTTCAATCCAGCGCGCGAGGGTGGCGAGTTCGGCGGCGGCGAGTTTCGGTTTGCGCGCGGGCATTCGCAGCGTGGCGTGCTCGTGACGGACGGCCTGGAGCAGGAGGCTTTCGCGCGGTTTGCCGGGAACAATCGCGGGGCCGTGATCGCCGCCCTCGAACCAACCGCTGCGGGAATCGAGCGTGAGGCCGGCCCGCATCGTGCCGGTGGCGTGCGAGTGGCATTCGTAACAATGGCGGCGCAGCAACGGCTCGACTTGGGTGAGAAAAAAATCCTCCGCGCGGACGCCGTGGCTCGACGCCCACACACCCAACAGGAGCAACGCGCGTCGGAGCAGCATGGAAACGCGGCGAAGCTAGCGTTCGGCGGGGACGCGGGCAACGAGTTGCTGTGGGAATCGCGCGCCTTGTAGGAGCCGACGTGAGGAGGCTCTGGCATTTCTTCCCGACAATCGTTTCTCGTGGGGGAAAAAGTTAGAGTCTCGTCACCTCGACTCCTGCAAATTGGGGGAAGGTTAGAGCCTCCTCACGTCGGCTCCCACAAGGGGGATTCGGTTCACCGAATTTTACTTTCATCCACCACGACGTAGCGGCTGGCACCGCGGGTCCACACGAGCGCGAGGACGCGCTTTTCCTTGAGGTGACGCGTGACCTCGACGGCGTCCTCGGCGTTCTTGATGGGCTTGCGATCGATTTCGAGCAACACGTCGCCGGCGCGAATGCCGGCTTCGTAGGCGGGCGAGGTGGGATCGACGTTCAACACGAGCGCGCCTTTGACACTGGCGGGCAGCTCGAATTGTTTGCGCGTCTCAGGCGTGGGGTCGCCGACCTCGACGCCGTTGAGCGCGTCGATTTCATTTTTGTTGTCGGTGGGTGCGCCCGCGTCGGCGCGGGCGTCGGGCATTTCGCGCAGCGTGATCGAGAACGATTTTTCCTTGCCGTCGCGCATGACTTTCACCTCGACCTTCGCGCCGGGCGAGGCTTTGCCGACCATCAGTTTGAGATTGCGGCTGTCGGCCACGGGCTTGCCATCGAAGGACACGATGACGTCGCCGGGCTTGATGCCGGCTTTCGCCGCCGAGCTGTCGTCCGTGACGCCGCCGACGAGCGCGCCCGCGCCGTTGGGGACGTTGAATTGCTTCGCGAGTTCCGGCGTGACGTCCTGAATCGCCACGCCCAGCAGGCCGCGGCGCACCTTGCCGTCCTTCACGATTTGATCGAGCACGTGCCGCGCGAGGTTGATCGGCACCGCGAAGCCGACGCCTTGATTGCCGCCGGTGCGGCTGAGAATCGCCGTGTTGATGCCAATCAAACGGCCCTGCGCGTCGATGAGCGCGCCGCCGGAATTGCCGGGATTGATGGCTGCGTCGGTTTGCACGAAGAAGCCGTAATCGGATATGCCGACCTGCGTGCGCGCCAGCGCGGAGACGATGCCCTGCGTAACGGTTTGACCGACGCCAAACGGGTTGCCGATGGCCAGCACAAAGTCGCCGACTTCGAGCGCATCGGAATCACCCAGTTCCAGTGCGGTCAGGTTTGTCGCGCCCTTCAAGCGCAGCACAGCCAAATCGGTGCGCGGATCCCGCAACACGATGTCGGCGTCAAATTCGCGCTTGTCCGCCAACGCCACCTTGATTTCCGTCATGCCCTCAATGACATGGTGGTTGGTGACGACGAAGCCGGATGCATCGACGATGACGCCGGAACCGAGCGAGCGGGAGGTTTGCGGGCGCGGCGAGCCGCCGCCACCACCGAAAAATTGACGAAAAAACGGGTCGTCGAACAACGGATTTCGCTGCGCCGTCTCCACCCGCGAGGCGTAAACGTTGACCACCGAAGGCACCGCTTTTTTAACGACAGGCGCCAGCGAAAATTGCGCCTCGCCCCGCGTCGCGGGAACGATGCGCTGAGCTTGGGATTGAGCCGGCGCGGGCGCGGCTGCCAGTGCAAAGGCCAGGGCCAACGCTAGGGCCGATACGATGCGCGCCATGGAAACTCCGGCTGATGATAGGCTAATGATATAGATAGGCATCGCGGCTACGCAAAGGCCGGCTTGCAACGCTCATCGCCCGCCGGCGGCCCCGATCAGCCGCGCCACCTCCGCCTGCCCGCGCGCGCGGGC
>JAYVOY010000426.1:0-4503 GCA_043757645.1 Verrucomicrobiota bacterium | reverse complement strand
ACCAACTGGGCGCCCGTGATTTCGAACCTCGCCGGCGACGGCTGGGACCGCGAATTCCGCGCCACCAACTCGGCCCGCGGCCCCCTTTTCTACCGCGTCCGCTTGGTGGAATAATCCCCTTCCCCGTTTGGAGTCCCGCCTTTAGGCGGCGGGATTCCGTGCCGGAACCTCCGCGCCGCCCTTGTAGGAGACGAGGTAACGAGGCTCTGACTTTTCCTCGCACCATTCGCACTCACGAAGCGCGTTTGAACCTGAATTCCGAAATGAGAATGGGGAGAGCGCGCGGCCCGCGTGCGGGTTTGGGCGGCCCGCCCAAACCCTCGTGTCCCAGTTCTCACTTTCTTCTCCGCGCAGAAAAGTGAGTGGCACGAGGTTTTCGGCGGGCCGCCGAAAACGGCACGCCAGCGGCGTGCGCTCCCCGCGGCGCAAAGTGCGGCGCGCGCGCGGCCAGCGGGTCGAGCGGCGGGTGCGCACCGGCTCGACGCGTTGCTGACGTTGCGGCATCACGCCGAACCGGTGCGCGGCACTCCGGGTCAGGGAAAGAACCCGCGAAATCCGGGCTTGCCTCCGGCGACGGGAGGAATTGGATCGTCAGTGAAGCACCCGGCGAAAAAATAGTTCTCGCGAAATGCGCCAGGTCGAAAAACAAATTCCCAGCCGTTGTCGCAATCAAACCCAGACACGGAAAAGACATGGAAAAGTGGCTATCGCACCAAGGCGCCATTATGAAGTCCACCCTTGAACCCCAGACCAATCAGCACGTCGTCTTCGTCGCAAAATCTCGCGCGCACCAATGCCGACACGGTCTTCTCGCCGGCGCGTGGTTCGCCGCGCTGGTGTTCGCCACGGGCGCGGTGCGCGCGCAGGCACCGGTGATCCATTCATTCGCGCCGCAGCCCGCCGTGATCGCGCCGGGGCAGAGTTCCACGCTGGCGTGGAACGTGACGGGCGCGACGGCGCTGACGCTCGCCCCGCGCCTCGGCGCGGTGACGGGTACCAGCATCGTGGTGAGGTCAAATGTCACGACGACGTACACGCTCACGGCGGCCAGCGCCGCGGGCACCAATCAGGCGAGCGCGACGGTGACGGTCGGGCCGTTGCTTTATACGCAGGCGTATCAATCGGCGCTGTTGGGGGACTGGATTCGCGAGGCGTTTGAGAACAATCCCAACGAGATCGTCACCGATTTCGCCGCGCCCGCGCCCGGTCGCGCGGGCAACGCCATCGAGGCGCGTTGGACGATTGGCTTCGGCAGCTTCGGTCTCGCGAACCGCAAGCCCGGCTTCGACCAACAGTGGATGTACTTGAACGAATTTCGCACGATTGAGTTCGACATTTACTTCGAGCCCGACTCGACCGGGCACGAGGGCTTGAACTTTGTGCTCGAGGACTTCTCGTATTCCGACCCGGTGCGCGTGGGGGACTTCATCCCCGGCTTCGCGAGCCTCGCGCCGGCGCAGCAGACCGGGCGCTGGTTCCACGTCGCCGTGGACTTGCCGCAGATTCATCCGACCATTCCGCGCTTCCATCGTTTTCTGCTGTTCAACAACTCGCCGGACACGCGGCCGCATCTGCGTTTGATGGACGTGAAACTCGGCCGCCTCGACGACACCACCCCGCCGGTCGTCACGCTGAATTCCGCCACGGCGAATCCAACCTACGACCAGCTCACGCTGAATTTCTCGACCGATGAACCGACGCTCTTCCGTGTGGAATTCGGCCTCACGAATTTCACCAACACGAGCAACGGTCCGCCGGACGACTGGACGACGAATCACACCGCGACGCTGACCGGCTTGCGGCCCGGCTCGAACGTGGTCTATCGCCTCATCGCGAGCGATCATCGCACGGACCCGAACGCCGCGCCGAACGTCACCGTCGTGACGAACTCCTTCGCGCTCCCGCCCGTGCCCACCGTGCCGCCGGCCATCTCGGGACTCGCCGCGAGCAACGTCCTCGGCTATCGCGCGACGCTCGTGTGGACGACGGATCGCGCGAGCGCCGCGCGGCTCACGTATCGCAAGGCCGGCGGCGCAAACCTGACGCGCACGTTCCCCGAGCTCACCACGAACCGCGCCGCGCTGCTGGATTTGCTCGAGCCGGCCACCGCGTACTTCGTCACGGTCGTGGCGACGGATGCCTTCGGACTTTCCGCGACGCAGGCGCTCACATTTGCGACGACCGTCGCGAGCACGCCGACGGTCACGATCACGATTACGGCGAACCACACGCGCCCGATTTCACCGTGGATTTACGGGCTGAATCTGCTCGCGGGCGACGTGCCGAACGGGCCGACGAATGTGAACATTCCCTTCCACCGTCTCGGTGGAAATCGCTGGACCGCCTACAACTGGGAGAACAACGCGTCGAACGCGGGCAGCGATTACGGGCCGTTCAGCAGCGATGATTATCTCGGTGGCGGCGACGTTCCCGCGGAGGCCGTGCGCGCGCCGCTGGCGCTGGATCGCGCGAACGGCCGCGCGACGATGATCACGCTGCAACTCCAGGGTTTCGTCGCGGCGGACACGTCCGGCTTCATCAACCCGAACACGCCGGGTTATCTCGCGAATCATTTCAAGCAGGTCGTCTTTCGCAAAGGCGCCGCGTTCACCGCGACGCCGCCGACCACCGACGCGGCGGTCTTCATGGATGAATTCGTCGCGGCGCTGCGCGGCAAATTCACGACCGACATTTTCGCCGACGCACTCACGCCCACGTTCGTGAGCCTCGACAACGAGCCGGAGCTGTGGCCCTTCACGCACGCGGAAATCCAGTTCACGCCGACCGATCCGACCGACTACATCCAGCGCACCATCGCACTGGCGAAAGCGGTGAAGGACGTCGCGCCCGCGGCGCAATTGTTTGGGCCGGTGAACTACGGTTTCTACGGCCTCCACAGCCTCTCGGGCGCGGCGGGTTTCACGCCGGATTATTTTTTCTTCGACCGTTATCTCGATGACCTGAAAGCCGCGGCGGACGCGGACGGGCGGCGGTTGCTCGATGTTTACGACTTCCACTGGTATTCGGAGGCGCGGGTCAACGGCAACTCCGTCACCAGCCTGCGCGGAGCGAATCTCACCGCCGCGGAGGTGCAGGCCATCGCGCAAAGCCCGCGCTCGCTGTGGGACCCGACGTTTCGGGAGGAGTCCTACATCGCGGATTTTTACAACGGGCCGATCAAGCTGCTGCCGCGCTTGCAGGAGAAAATTGCCGCGCGTTATCCCGGCACGAAGCTGGCGGTCAGCGAATATGAAAACGGCGGCGGCAACCACATCGCCGGCGCGCTCGCGCAGGCGGACAACCTCGGCATCTTCGGCGCGACCGGCATTTACCTCGCGAGCTTTTGGCCGACGGGCTTCGGCGCGACGTATCCATTCGTGTATGGCGCGTTCGACATGTATCGCAATTTCGACGGGCAGCGCGGGAGTTTCGGCGACATTTCAATCGCGGCGACTTCGAGCGACACGGCGAAGGTTGCGGCGTATGCGAGCCGTGATTCCACGCGGCCCGGACGGTTCGTGCTGGTCGCGATCAACCGCTCGAGCGACGCGCAGGACGTGGCGTTCAGTGGCTTGGCCGTCGCGGGAAACGCGCGGTTGTATCGCCTCGCGGGCACGAGCGCGGGGCCGTCCTTCGTGGGTGAACTGCCGGTGAACTTCGCGTCGTGGGTCGTGGCGTTGCCGCCGTTGAGCGTGACGACGGTGGAAATTCTGCGGCAGGAATCCTTCGCCGACTGGCAGGCCAGCGTGTTCACGTCCGCCGAGCAATTGAACGCTGCCGTGAGCGGACCCGACGCTGATCCCGACGGCGCGCGCGTGCCGAACGTCTTGCGCTACGCCTTCAATCTGCCGGGGCGCGGCGCGGTCGATCCGCAAATCGTGCCGCAGGTGATTTCCGCCAGCGGCCAAAAATTTCTCGGCGTGCAGTTTAACCGCAAGCCCGTCGCGTCCGATCTGCTCTACGTTCTCGAACGCAGCTCCACGCTGACGAACTGGACCACGATCGTCACGTTGCGACCCGGCGAACCCACGCGCGCGACCGCGCAGGACACCGCGCCGATGAGCTCACTCCCGGCGCGCTTCTACCGGGTCCGCGTGCAGTTCACGCCGTGAGCGCGGGGAAAGGCGCGCCGCCGTCTCGACGGCTCACGACGTGGGCGTTCCGCGCTGGCGATTCACGCACATTATTTTGGTTCACAATTCAGTGCGCCGTTTGTGCAACGACGAATGCGCGCCTCATCGCCGTTTGGACGGTGTGAGCCGCCGAGACGGCGGCGCGACGACCGCATAGATGCGCTCCAGGGAAACGCGGAACAAAGCACCTGAACCACTCACTGGCACTAATGGACACTAATGAAATCAGAGCCATCGGGTTGGGCGATTAGTGCTGGTTAGTGTCCATTAGCCCGCATATTTCATACGTTTGCTGACGTGACCCGCACAAAGCCCAATGTTTACAGGGCATCGAAGCACTTTTGGCGCTCACCAATATTTCGACAGACTG
>JAYVOY010000425.1:0-4523 GCA_043757645.1 Verrucomicrobiota bacterium | reverse complement strand
GCTCGTTGGATGGTGTGGCACTCATGGCGACCTTGCGTTTGGAATTGCGGTCAGTAGAGCGCAACGAGGCGAAATAGACCACCGGAAAAATCGGCGCGGGAAAATGTGCGGGAGCGCGGAAGTTCAAAGCTCAAAAAACCAAGCTCAAGGGAATGGCCAAGCGTCAGGCATCGCGCCCTGGGGTGGGTGCGGGGCGCTCTCGCGATGGGTCCATTGGTTGGTTGGAATTTCCCCGGGGCTTGGCGTTTTGAACCTGAAGCGTCCACGCCGCGCCCGCGGCCCGGAAGCCGGCAAACCGGCGCGGCGCATCTCAGTTTCTTGCAAACACGTCGGGCGTGAAGCGTCCGCCCGGAGGACGCAAGAGAATAGCCCAGCACTTTAGTGCTGGGTTGAGCGCGCCCACAGAACGGAGTCCCGGAGGGACGAAAGAGACTCTGATTCCATGAATTCTGTCGTCCCTCCGGGACTTACGGTTCCAGCGGTCTTCCACCCAGCACTAAAGTGCTGGGCTATTTTCAATCGTCCCTTGCGGGACACGACCCGATTCCAGAGCGGCATTGCAAGAAAGTGAGATGCGCCCCTGGCGCTCCACCCGCGCCGTGGCTCCTTGCTTTCATCAGCGGGATCAACTATCCAAGCGCCGTGAAAAAAGCCGCCACCACACTGGAAGAAGCGCGCCGGAACTGTTCGCCGCAGCCGCTGACCGCTGGTGCGCTCACGGATTTTTGGGTGGAGACCGAACCAGCTCGAGACGAACTGACGAGCTTTCGCTCCACGCTGGCGAGCATTCTGGATGACGAGGTCGCGCAGAAGGTTCTGGTGCATGGCCATCGTGGCTGCGGCAAGAGCACCGAGATCAACAAATTCATCTCCGGTCTTGGTCCGCAGTGGCTGGTGGTGGCCTTGAAGGCCGGTGATTTCCTGCCCACCAGCGGCAACGAGGCCGCGGACGTTCTCCTGGCCGCCTGCACCAAGCTGATCGAGGTGGCGAAGGAGAACGAATTGGCGCTCAACGAAGACACGCTCAAGCCCGTGGTGGCGTTCTTCGAACAAACCACCATCACCGCGACGGAATCCCGCGAAGCCAACCTCCAGTTCGAGGCGGGGGTCAATGTGGCCGATGGTTTTCTCGGCAAGTTGATCGGCTTGAAGGCCAAGCTCGTGGCCGCCCTGAAATTCGGTTCCCGCACGGACCAAAGCACCGTCCATCGCGTCCGCCAGCGCAAGGGCGAACTCTGCGCCGCCGTCAACGCCCTCGGGCTGGCCGCCGAATTCGCGTGGCAGGCGAAGCGTTCCGACCTCAACGCCCGGCTCCTCCTCGTCATCGAGGAACTCGACAAGCTCGGCCTGGCCGACGCGCGGCAGATTTTTGTGCGCGACGGGCGGATTCTCAGCGAGGTCACCCTGCGCGCCATTTACACCATCCCAGTGTTCACGTTTCACTCCGCCGACGCCGGGGCCATCCGCAGCTACTTCGAGAACGATCTGCCGCTGCCGATGATCAAGGTCAACGATGCCGCCGGCCAACCCTGCGAGGCGGGCCGCGCCGTGCTGCGGCAGATCGTCCGCAAACGCGTCGCTGCCTCCGTCCTGCCCGACGACGCCCTCGAACTCCTCCTCGAACGCACCGGGGGTGTCCTGCGTGACATCTTCGACGCCATCCAAACTGCCGCTCATTTCAAAACGGTCCGGCACAGCAACGTGATCGACCGCACAGCCATTGCTCAGGCGCTCGACCGCATGGTCTCGATCATCGGCCTCCAGATCGCCTACCCGCCGGAAGACAAAAAGGAACCGAAGCCGCTGCAGGAGAAACTCGCGGCCATCGCCCGGGAACAGGCCGCCGGCCACACCATCTCGGCCCAGCCCGATCCTGACATCCAGCTCCTCCTCATGAGCGGCGCGCTCATCGAGTACAACGGCGTCCGCTGGCTGGGCGTGCATCCCCTCGCCCGGCAGTATCTCCAAGACTTGCGTTACGATGTCGGATCGCCCGCCGCCTGACCTCTCGGAGTTGCACTCCGTGCTCGGCGTCCCCACCCCGGGCCTGCTGCTCCTGCGCTATCGGTCCGCGCTCGTGCTGGATGAGCTCATTCGCACCGTCCGCCCGCTGCTCGCCCCGCGCCCGCTGCGGGAGATTCGTTTCGACCCGCGCATCCCCGGACCCGCCGGAAACCCCGACCACCTGGCCGCCGAGTGCCGCTCCCTCGCGGGCGCGGACACGCCCGTGCTTTTCCTCCGTCCCGAACCCGGCGCCGCGGCTGACCTGCCGGAGATGGCTCCGTTTTGGAAGGAACTCAACGCCCGGCGCGAAGCGCTCGGTGCCACCCAAGCCCTAATCGTCCTGTGCCTCGACGACGCTCACACCGCCGCCGCTTTCCATCACGCCAAAGACCTCCTCTCCTGGTGCTCGCCCAAGTTCGAGTTTCTCACACTGACCGGACTCGGCTCCGAGGAACGGCGTCTGACTGCAACGAAAAAAACCTTGGCTCCGCTTGCTTTCCAAGCCCCGGCTGCCGAGTGGGCGGCCCTGCACCCACTCTGGGAGCAGACCCTCGCTTCGGGCCGCCCCCTGACCGCCGAGCTCACGAGACGCCTGGTCTTGCCACTGCTTCGGGCCGCCGTGGACAACGGCATGGTCACCGCAGGATCCACCCTGATCCGGCAGGCCGGGAACCTCGCATTTTACAACGAGCACCAGCGGGGAGATTGGCTAAATCTTTGCGGCGAACTCGCGGTGGCGCAGGGCGACCTCGCCGGGGCCTTGCGCTTTTTCACCGAGGACAAGGCCATCGCCGAACGCCTCGCCGCCAGCGACCCCGCCAATGCCGCGTGGCAGCGCGCCCTCTCCGTGTCGCTCATCAAGCTGGGCAACCTCGCGGTGGCGCAGGGCGACCTCGCCGGAGCCTTGCGTTCTTTCACCGAGAGCAAGGCCATCCGCGAACGCCTCGTCGCCAGCGACCCCGCCAATGCCGAGTGGCAGCGCGACCTCTCCTACAGCCTGACCGTAGTTGCCCAAGTATTCATGAAGCTGGAACGTTGGCGGGAAGCACTGCCCATGATGGGGCGCAGTCTGGCGATTGACGAGCGCCTCGCCAACTCCGACCCGACGAATGTGATGTGGCAGAACGATGCACAGGTGAGCCGCCGGATGGTCGCGCAACTGCGCGCGAAGGCGGCAGGAAGTTAGTCCCCGGCCTTGAGGGGGCACACCGAAAGTCGCGAAAGCCCGCGCGCCAACGGCGCAGTCTTATACCAGCCTGGGGCAACGCCCCAGGAATCCGGGAGCAAAGGAGCACAGGGCTGAAGGCCCGGCCCATTCACCCGCGCCCGCAAGGATGGTCCGGGCTTTCAGCCAACGCTCGCCGGTGACACGAACCTTTGCGGCCTCCCCGCACGCTCGAAAGCGGTGTCGCCGCTAGCGCTCTGCCACCGCAGTACAAAACGGGAGATCAGCCCCGTTCCGCCGCTGTTTCTCTGGGTTCATCGTGTCCCTGTGGTGAAAGGAAAACGGCCCGCAAACCACAGAGACGCGATGAACCCAGAGAAACAAGGCGGGGAGAAAAGTCAGAGTCTCGTCACCTCGACTCCTACAACCGCGTTGCGGCGCGGCGTCTCACGCCATGATCTCTCGCACGATGCGCGCGTGCTCGACGCCGGTGAGGCGTTGGTCGAGGCCTTGGAAACGGAAGGTGTGCTGCTCGTGATCGAGGCCGAGCAGCGCGAGCAGCGTGGCGTGGAAATCGCGGACGTGAACCTTGTCCACCGCGGCCTTGTGCCCAATTTCGTCGGTCTCGCCGTAGTGGCAGCCGCCTTTCACGCCGCCGCCCGCGAGCCACACGGTGAACGCGTGCGGGTTGTGATCGCGGCCCGGTTTGCCGCCGGTTTGCGCGACGGGCAGACGCCCAAATTCTCCGGCCCAAATCACGAGCGTGTCCTCGAGCAAGCCGCGTTGCGCGAGATCGGCGAGCAGTCCCGCGACGGGTTGATCGACCTCGCGCGCGAAGCCGCGGTGATTGCCCACAAGGTCCGCGTGGCAATCCCAGCTCATCTGATTATCCATCCCGCCGCTGTAAATCTGCACGAAGCGCACGCCGCGCTCGACCAGGCGCCGCGCGGTGAGGCACTGCGCGGCGAAGTGCGCGCACGGCTTTTGATCAAGGCCGTAGAGCTGCTGGATGTGCGCGGGTTCGTCCTGCACCGCGAACGCCTCGGGCGCGGCGGTCTGCATCCGGTACGCGAGTTCAAAGCTCTCGATGCGCGCGGTCAGCTCGCTCTCGGCGGCGCTGTGCGCGAGCGACGCGCGGTTCAGCCGCGCGAGCAAATCGAGCTGCGCGCGCTGCCGCGATTCATTGAGGTTGGCCGGCGGTTTCAGATTCGCGATGGCCTCGCCCTGCGGCCGCAGCCACGTGCCTTGGAAAACACTCGGCAGAAAACCCGCGCCCCAATTGAGCGCGTTGCCCTTCGGCAAACCGCGGCCGTTGGGATCACTCATCACCACGAAGCTCGGCAGGTTCTCGCTC
>JAYVOY010000424.1:0-4528 GCA_043757645.1 Verrucomicrobiota bacterium | reverse complement strand
TGAGCAGCGCGTCGCGGGAATCCAACGCCAATCCGCCCTTAACCTTCTCGCTTTCGGCACTGTGGCACTTGTAACAGTTTTCGATCAGTGCCGGACGGATCTTGCTTTCAAAAAACTCCGATTCCTCAGCCGTCAAGGGCTTGGCCGGGGCGGCGGCGAAACCCGTGGCTGCCGCATGGACGGACAGCACCACCACTGCTCCCATTATTCGCGCAATGAACGTTTTCATTTTGAGACTTGTTTTGAAACCAGTTACAACAACAGAGACAGAAATCTAAACTTCACCAAATCCAGCCGAGGCGAACCCAACAACCGTCATTCCGCAAGACACGAAAATTTCAACCAGCCCGCAAGGACTGGTTGAAATTTCACGGAACAAATTCGCTCACCCCAAGCCACTGCCACGACGGGCCATGACTTAAGCCATCACGTCTTTGACAACTTTGCCGAAGACATCCGTGAGACGGAAATCACGACCACCCGAGCGGAAGGTCAATTTCTCGTGATCGAAGCCCAAGAGGTGCATGATCGTGGCGTGCAGGTCATGCACATCCACGGGGCTTTCCACTGCGGCACTGCCCAACTCATCGGTCGCACCGTGAGCATATCCCCCCTTGACGCCGCCGCCGGCCATCCACGCGGACATGGCCTTATTGTTGTGCGTCCGTCCGCCCGGTCCATCTTGCGTGGAACTGCGACCGAACTCGGAACTACAGACGATCAGCGTATCTTTGAACAGACCGCGATCTTTAAGATCTTGAATGAACGCCGCAATCGGCTGATCGCTCTGCGCCGCCAAGCGAGGCATATTCTGCTGGATGCCCGCGTGGGTGTCCCAACCGCCCTGCCAGACCTGCACAAAACGCACCCCGCGCTCCAGCAAACGCCGGGCGATGATCATCTGCCGGGCATGGCCGCCTTCACCGTAGGCTTTAACGACCTTTTCCGGTTCGCGCGCCACATCGAAAGCTTCCGTCGCCTCGGTCTGCATCCGGTAGGCCAGCTCGAATGACTGAATCCGCGCTTCCAACTGCGCTTCGGCTTTGCGCTTCTGCTTGTGAACTTCGTTGAGCTGGTACAGCAAGTCGAGCTGTTGCCGTTGCTGACTGCCCGAAGTGAAACCGCTCTTGATGTTTTCGATGAGCGTTTCGATCTTCGTGTTACGCGGATCAATGTTGGTGCCTTGGAAATGCCCCGGCATGAACGCCGAACCCCAGTTGCGTCCGTTGTTGCCGCCCAACACGACGAAGCCCGGAATGTTCTGGTTCTCCGTGCCCAAACCGTAGAGCACCCAAGATCCCATGCTCGGCTTCGGCAGACGGAAGTCGCCGCACGTCATGAGCAACGTCGCTTCTTCGTGCGCCGGGACGGCGGTGTTCATCGAGCGGATGATCGTCATGTCGTCCGCGTGCTTGGAAATGTTCGGCCAGATTTCGCTCAGTTCGAGACCGCTCTTGCCCGACGGAATAAATTTGAACGGCGACGGCAGCAACTTGCCACCCCCACGGCCCATTCCCGTGCCGGCGGTCATCCCCGCCTTCTTCTCCAACTCCGGCTTCGGATCCCAAGTGTCGATGTGCGACTGACCGCCGCTCATCAGGATGTGGATAACCCGTTTGGCCGTGCCCTTGAATTGGGGCTGCTTCGGCGCGAGCAGATTCGCCGACGATTGCGCCGCCGCCTCTTTGATCAATTCAGGCCCGAGCATCGACGCCAGACCCAGCATACCGAAGCCCGTTCCGAATTTGCCCAAGAATTCGCGCTTCGTGAGAAAAGCGTTCTTGAGTTGGTGCCGATGGTTCTCGTCGTTTGGAGTGTAATTGAGGTTCATAACCGGAAAAACTTCGTTGATAAATGGCTGCACAGGGCGTTTCTAATTCAAGACCACGGGGTCTTTCTGGTTGCAGAGTAGCATTCGTGCCCCATCGGGCAAGCTTTTTCTTGGCCGTTTTCCAAGCCCATTTTTCGCCTCGAAAACATCCAAAAAACGCGGCCCGCACGGCTCCGCCCCCCTCCGACGACCCCAGCTTGGACACCAACCCATCGGCTGATTCAAAAGAAAATTGAGTTCCTTCCCGAAGTTTCCTAATCTCCCCGCATGACCCGCGCATTCCTGATTACCGCCGCCATATTTTTTGCCACCTCCGTCAACCCTGAAGCGGCCAGCAACCCAAAAATCATCAAAGTGCTCCCACACTTCCTCGACCAGCAGGGGCGGCACACGCTCTCCCCCAGCCTCTACGAGCGCGACGCCTATCAAGCGCAACTCCGCAAGCACCCCGAAAAAATCTCCGCGCTCCGCTTCGACATCCAGTGGAAGCCCGGATCCATCAAATCATCCGTGTGGAAGCTTCGCGCCGAAATTCTCGGACGAAACAGCAAACCGAACGAGCTGAAAATTTTCGAAAAGTCGGTCGCTCCCGATTCATGGTGGGAAAACTGGTCCACCGTGTCCCTATCCACGGAAGAGTATCGCGCACTCGGTGAACTCAATGCCTGGCGCATCACGCTTTGGGATGGCGACACGCTGCGGGCCGAACAAAAATCGTTCCTCTGGTAGCCTTTTCCAATCTTCCGCCATCCTGCGCGCCCAACCACCGTCGGCGGATGGCCACCAAAATCCACCGCCGTTCCTGTTGCCCAACCCGCGCCCGCCAAACCCATTTCGCCGCCGGTGAACCAGCCGCGAACAACTGCCATTTGACTTCTCACCCACACCGCAAATCATCCCCCGATGCCCCCACCGAAAACCAAACCCACACCCGCCCCACCCATCCACAACTGGCGCCCCACCGACGCCGACGAGATCGAACGCCACCCGATCTTCTCCAACTGGCATCCATCCCAACGCCTCCCCGCCGAACTCGAGAAAAAATAAACCGGCGAATCAAGTGTACGGTCCCAAAAACAAAATTCCCTTGCTCAAAATTCTTTGGCCAAATTCCCCCGCCGACAAATTCCCCCGCACCCCACCAAGATTCCCATGACCCCAATCTCCCACCCCCGCCTCCCCGAAACCCCCACCTCGCACCTGCCCTTCAGCCCCGTCATCGTCGCCGGCGATTTCGTGTTCGTCTCCGGCCAGGCCTCCGTCGATGCCCAGGGCGCGATCGTGAGCGACACCTTCGCGGGCGAATTCCGCCGCTCCGTTGAGAACCTCCGCACCATCCTCGCCGCTGCCGGATGCTCCCTCGCCGACGTCATCCAAACCCGCAACTACATCCGCGACCCCGCCGACCTCCCGCTCTACAACCAACTCTACCGCGAATATTTCTCGGCCCCCTTTCCCACCCGCACCACCATCACCAACTGCCTCCCCCCCGCCCTCAAATACGAAATCGAAGCCGTCGCCGTGAAAAAAACGGCGTGAAAAAACGCCGCACCGCATTTTGTGAGAGTCGAGGTCACGAGACTCCAACTGGCTCCCCGCCACAACCGTTCTCGCCCCCAACCGCGCCACTGGTTTCCCACCACACGCGCCGCCGAGCGTGCTCCGGCGCGTGTGGAGGCAGGACGATTCTTGGGGGAAAAGGTTGGCATCTCGTGACCTCGACTCCCACAAAGAGGAGAGTCCGCGTGCGATTCCCCCAGCAACTCACCGCCGCCGCCGCCGGCTTCGCTGTGAACCCCAGATGCCACTTCCCAAGACACGCCGTCGCGTAACCCTGTTGCCGCAGCCACGACGCCACCGTCAAGCGCTCCGCCGCGATGAACGGCTCCGTCATCCCCGCCATCCAGCACCCCGCGTTGCAGCCGCGTGCGCCACGCGTAACGCCCCGTGAGCAACCCATACCGCGTCGGCGTACCCACCGCCGACCCACTGTGCGCGTCAGGAAACGTCACCCCCCGCGCCGCGGGCCGATCCAACTGCGACGTCCTGATTTTCCCCCGCTGCGGATTCAGACACTGCACCTCGCCGCACCTGAGATCGTCCGCCAGAATGCAGAGGAAATTCGGCCTCCTCTCCACAGCGGCCGTCGCCAATCCGCCGCCGGGAGCGAACAAAAAAGCCGACAGACAAAGGTGCTTCACGAGCAGCCGAAAAATTTGCTCCGGGGAAACTGGTTCCAAACCGTACCCAAAACCCTCCGCGCCCGATAAGCAAAATCCCGAATCCCGCGCGCCCGCGGCACATCCCGAAGTGTGGGTGGAAACGCGGCGTTTAGCCGAATCCATGCCGTTGAAATGGAGCCACCGATTGGGGATGGATTGCTGGTCAATGGAAACAACGCAATCACCGGGCACACGCCCGGATCCCCCAACGGTGGCCCCAACATGGGAGTTCAAAGCCAACGGCAAAGCCATCGCCCTCGGGTTCACCGAGCAACCACTTTCCCCGCACGCGGGCAGCGCCACCTTCTGGGCCTGGCTGCCGCCGCGGGATTGGTGCCAAACTCTGGCCGCCGCCCTGCCGCATCGCTTGCCGCTGTCCAACAACCACCTGCTGCCGCTGGAAAAGGCCCTGGCCTTCAGGCACGGGTTGTGGTGCGACGCGCGCAAACTCACGCACATCGCCTCTCTGCGGCGC
>JAYVOY010000423.1:0-4531 GCA_043757645.1 Verrucomicrobiota bacterium | reverse complement strand
AAATCCAACTCAAGCCCCGCCAGCGCGGCGTCGGTAATCAGGCCATGATTTACGTTTGTCTGCCCCTCGCGAGCCTCCGCACCGCCGCCGGTTCGCCGCGCGGCGAAGGCCCCGCCCGCACCAAGGAAACCGGTTGGTTCCACTTCGACAAAGCCGCGACCGGCTTCCTCCTCGACATCGTCCACGCCTTCGCCATCGCCTCGCGCCAGCACAACGAGGACATGGCGCAAATCCTCGGGAAAATTCTGGAACTCACCGCGCCGCCCGCAACGCCCGCGAAATAATCCACCGCCGAGCGTTTTCTTTCCGCGGAGCGCCGATCTCCAGATCGGCGCGTTCCAGACATTCACACACGCCGAACTGGAGTTCGGCGCTCCGCAATTCACCCTCCCGCCGTCCCGCTTTCTCCGCGTCCCGCCTTCACACCGTCTCCCCGTCCCGCCTTCGCGCGCTCCCGCTGGCCATTCAGCACCGTGCCGATGAACGTGTACCGCACGCACCAGTGATAACTCACCAGCAGGAAAATCATCGCCGCCGCATTCACCAACGCGAACTTCACCCACCCATTCACGCGCCACTGCGCCACCGCGATTTGCAGCCACATCACCGGCACCAAGTGCAGCAGGTAGCACCAATACGACGCGTCCGCCAAATACCGCACCCACGGCCGCTGCTGCCCCGCGAATCGTAAAAACCACCCCGTCACCGCGAACGTCATCAGCCACGCATACAGCGCCGCGCAACTCAGGCTCACGATTTTCGCGCGCGCAAAATCCTCCGGCCCCAACTGCGGCGCGGCCCCGAGCAAACTCCAATGCACCAACACCGCCACCACCGCGACCGCGAAACTGCTTTTCAAAAACCGCGACAACTCGCCCAACAAAATCCGCCGCCGATGCAACCCCCAACCCACCGCGAAAAATAATCCGTAATAACCGACCACCCGCAGCCGCACCGCCGAACCCAGACCCGCCTCCTCGACCTCGCCCCACATCGGTCCATTCCACAAACACACCACCGTCAGCGGCGCCAGCCACAGCGCGCGGAACCGCGACCGCAGCCACCCTTCATACGCGCGCTCCAATGCGGGCAGCACGCGCGCGGGCAGCCGTCGCCCCGCCGCCACCAACGCGACCGCCAGCGCGTAAAACACCAGCAGGTATTGCAAAAACCACAGATGCCCCGTCGGGATTTGCCGCCACTCCGGCCGCCCCTCGAACGGCAGCACCGGCGGCTCCGCCAACTGCGACACGCCCGCGACCCACAGGATTCCGACCATCGGCAGGATGCAAATTCCGCCCACCACCAGCGGCACCCCGACGCGCACCAACCGCTGTTTCACAAAACCCCGCGACCCCAAACGCTCGTGCAACAAGCGCGCGAAAAACCCCGCGAGAAAAAAGAACAACTGCATCCGAAACCCGTGAATCGCCCCCACCAGCACATCGAAACTCCAGTGCGCCGCGACATCCCGCACCGGCCACGCCGACTTGAAGCGCATGAATGAAATCCCCGCGTGCAGGACGATGCCGAGCAGCATCGCCACCGCGCGCAGATTATCGAGCGCGTGCATCCGCTCCTCGCGCCCCGCAGCGGCGGGACGCGGAGCAGCACCTGCCGCGGAAGAAATATTGCCGGGGGACATTGGCAAACGCTACGGAGTCGCGGCGCGGGGGCCAATTGCAAACGGGCGCGCTCCGCGGAGCGCGGCCGTCCCCGGCCGCAGCAGCGTCCACACGCACGAGCGTCTCGGGAATTCCAGCGCCCCCCGCCACGTCGCACGCCGCCGCTCCACACCCGCCGCAATTCATACGTTCACGTCCTATTCCAAGGAACCGCTGGACGCGCCCCACCACCGTCCCTATTCTCCGCCGCATGTCGAAGGCCGCCAAGACCGCGGGGCCGGGTTCGCCCGCGTCACCGTTGGCATTTGAAGAAGCGTTGCAGAAGCTCGAAGCCATCGTGGAAGCGATGGAGTCGGACGAATTGCCGTTGGAAACGCTGCTGGCCCGGTATGAAGAGGGCACGCGGTTGGCCGAAATTTGTCAGGCCAAACTTGCGGAAGCCGAAATCAAGATCAAGCAACTGGAGAAAACCTCCGACGGCGACTTCCTCCTGAAGCCGCTCGACGGAGCCGACGCCGAGCATTGAGTATGAGCCGTTATCTCGAAATGGTGGACCACCCCTCCCACATCAAGAAACTGACCCTGGAACAACAGACCCAGCTCGCCGCTGAAGTCCGCCAGGAGTTGATCACCAAACTCGCCACCAGCGGCGGGCATCTCGGCCCCAATCTCGGCGTCGTCGAGTTGACCATCGCGATGCACACGGTGTTCTCGACGCCCAAGGACAAGTTCGTCTGGGACGTGAGCCACCAGAGTTACGTCCACAAACTTTTCACCGGGCGCAAGGACCGCTTTCACACGATTCGCACCACGGGCGGGCTGAACGGTTTCTCGCTGCGCACCGAGAGCGAGCACGATTGCTACGGCGCGGGCCACGCGGGCACCGCGCTTTCCGCCGCACTTGGAATGTGCGCCGCGCGCGATCAGCGCAAGACGGATGAAAATGTCGTCTGCGTTTTTGGCGACGCGGCACTGACCAACGGCGTCAGCTACGAGGCGCTGAACAACATTTCCCACACGACCAAAAAGTTCATCGGCATCCTCAACGACAACGAGTGGAGCATCGCGAAAAACGTCGGCGCGATCGCGGGCTACCTGAACAAAATCATCACCAATCCCACGTACAACCAGCTTCAGAAAGACTTCGAGTCCTTCATGCGCCGGATGCCGCGCGGCGAAATCACCCACAAAATCGGCCACAAAGTCGAGGAGGCCGTGAAGGGCGTCGTGAAGGAAGTCACGCTGCGCCACAACCCCGGCACGCCCGAGGATGAGGGCCGCGGCGGTTTCGGCAGCAGCCTGATTTTCGAGGAACTCGGGCTGCGTTACCTCGGACCGATTGACGGCCACGATTTGCCGCTGCTCATCAAGTCACTCGAGTTCGCCAAGCAATGCACCGAGCCAATCGTCCTCCACGTCCTCACGCAAAAGGGCAAGGGCTACGACGTCGCGCTCCAGCATCCGGAAAAATTCCACGGCCTCGGGCCGTACGACATCACGACCGGCAACACGCCCGCCGCCAAGCCCGGCACGCCGCCCGCCTATCAGGACGTCTTCGGGCAAACGCTGGTCAAGCTCTGCCAGAAGGACACGACCATCGTCGGCATCACCGCCGCGATGCCCAGCGGCACCGGCATGAAGGCGCTCGAGAAGGCCATGCCGCAGCGTTATTACGATGTCGGCATCGCCGAGGAGCACGCGGTGATTTTCGCCGCGGGCATGGCGACGATGGGCTTCCATCCGGTCGTCGCGATTTACAGCACGTTCCTCCAACGCGCCTACGACTGCATTCACCACGATGTGTGTTTGCAGGATTTGCCCGTGATTTTTTGCATGGACCGCGCGGGCCTTTCCGCCAACGACGGCCCGACGCACCACGGACTTTTCGACATCGCGTATCTGCGCTGCCTGCCCGGCATCATCGGCATGTCGCCGAAAAACGAGGATGAACTTCAGGACATGATGTTCACCGCGACGCTGCAAAAACATCCCGTCGCCATCCGCTACCCGCGCGGCCCCGCCGAGGGCGTGCCGCTCAAGGACAGCCCCGCCGTGCTCGAAATCGGCAAGGCCGAGGTCACGCGGAACTTCTCGCAGAATGGCGGCCGCAAAGTCGCGCTCTTCGGTCTCGGCAATCTGCATTCGATGGCCACGAAAGCCGCGGAACAATTGGCTAAAGAAGGCTTCGACTGCGCCGTGGTGAACCCGCGTTTCTTCAAGCCGCTGGATGCCGGCACGCTCGAATTCTTCGGCCGCGCCGCCGATGTCGTCGTGACGTTCGAGGATCACCAATTGATGGGTGGCTTCGGCAGCGCGGTGCTCGAATTGTTTTCCGAAAAGGCTGTCACCACGCCGCTGGTCCGCATCGGCTGGCCGGACAAATTCATCGAGCACGCCACGACCGTGGATTACCTCCGCGACAAACACGGACTCACCGCCGCCAACGCCGTCGCGCAAGTCAAAGCCCGCCTCCGCGAAGCGCCGGCCGCCTCCCGCATGGTCATCGCCGCCTGAGCCGTAACGATGCAATTGATGGAGCGCCGCCGTCCCGGCGGCTCCCGGCGCGGGAGAGTCCGCGGGGGCGAATTGTCCGCGCGCTTTTGGTTCCCTGTTCCGTGAGCCTTTTGGGCCGCGGAAAATCCGCGCGTTCGCCCCGTTTGAACGGTGTGAGCCGCCGGGACGGCGGCGCTCCTACGGCATCGTTACGGCTGAACGCGGCGCGATGACTGAACGGCGGGCGGAAATGTGGGCAGCCCGCATTTCCGCCCGCTTCATGTCCCCCCCCGTTCCTCGCCTGCCACGAGCGTGTTCACCGCCTCGGCCAGTTCGTCGATTTTATACGGCTTCGCCACCACGCCCTTGAAACCGAACTGCCGGTAATTCGCCATCACCGCGTCGTTCGAGTA
>JAYVOY010000422.1:0-4546 GCA_043757645.1 Verrucomicrobiota bacterium | reverse complement strand
CATCAATCGCGTCCATGAGTTTGAGCGAATATTGGCCGTGCCTCACGCGCGTCTCGCGAAGTTGTGTCCCGACGTGCTTGCACCACGCCCGCATCGTCACCTCGGGCAAAACCATGAACTCCGCCAGCATCAAATCCACCGCCGGACGGAACGGTTCCATGAGATCGTACACCAGCGGATGCGCCCGGTACCGTGGCTTGTGCTGCACCCCCAGCAACGGCGAAAGACCATGAATGACCAGGCTGCGATGGCAGAGTGCGGCGAGTACCGCGTAGCCGTAATTGAGCATCTGGTTCGGCGGCGAATCCGTCTTGCGATCCCGCTTGCTCCCGCCCCAGCCGATGGCCGGGAAATACAACTGCCAATAACGCCGCGCGCAGTTGCTTTCATCGAACTCGCCCCGCTTCAACGCCAAATCCAAATAGCCCGAACGAATGTTTTTACTTTCCAAGACCCGCGCCTGATTGGCGGTCTTGCCGCGCAGCATTTCCCGCCACAGCCGCGCATTGAGCCGCATGGGTTGCGCCGTTTGGTTCAGAAACGCCTGCGTGTCCACGATGCGCGCCAGCGGAGCCGTGATCCCGCAGGGCTGATAACTCGCATCGCAATGCAGCACGATGCCGTCGCCCTCCAGAATGGCGGAGAGGAAATGACTCGTGAGCGTGACCCCGCGCGCCGCGATGATGACCGCCCGGATGTCCGCGTGCGGCAACCGCCGCTCCGGTTGATCGGCCGCCTTGCACGTGATGAACCCGCGCTCCTTGGACAGCAGCGCACCGTGCTGAAAAACGTGGAGGATGTGGTGGCTCATAAAGTTTGACATGTTTCAATCCATTCGTTTCATTCCGGCGGCCACCATTTCGGCAAGGTTGTAACGAGGAATGTCCGGATAAGTTTTTCCGTCCGCTGTCGTGAGTTTGACTTGGCGGCCAGCAGTGATGATTGTGTTCAGCAAGTACCTCCCCGCTGGCAATGACAGCTTCGTATGCGGGACCGGTTTGGTGACTTCAATCAAACACCCACTCTGGAAGAAATCGACCACGCGACATTTGTCGCCCAATTTCTCTCGCAACTGCTCGCGGACAACCGCCGGTGATTCGAAAGCATAAATGGGGCGGACCTGAACCGTTTCCTTGGCCTTCCCTTTTTTGTCCGTGCTGGTTTCGACATAAACGATCTGGCCGCGATGCCCTTTGAGCGCTTTGCGAAACGCACCGGTGCCATCCTTGGACATATCCTTGTATTCGGTCGGCTCGCCGACATTCATCAAAACCCGGCGCACTGGACTGGCGGGAGAACCATTCTTGCGCGTGAGTTGGAACCCTTGGCAGAAGTCCTTCCATTGGGCCTCATCGGGAGATTTCGCATGAAACTCCGCGAGCGTGCGTTGAATGTGTCTGTCACGCACGGACTTGATTTGGTCGGCAAGGTAATCCAAGTCGAACTTGGTCTTTCCCGGCGCAATGCCTTTCATCGCCAGCTGGAACAACTCGACGCGAAGGACGATGACGCGTTCGTCACCCTCGCCGCGCGCGCCGTAAATGGTTTCCGCCAAGGCGGGTTTCTGAAAGCAGAGATTCTGCGGCATCACGTCCGCGATTTCCTTGGCGAAGTACTCGCGATGCACTCCGTCCGGAAGTTTGGGTTCCAGTTTTTGTGGGTTGAGGAAGCTGATGACCATCGCATCCAGCGCGTGATGCCGGTTGTCGGCGCGATTTTTTTCGCACTTCCCCTCCCAGAGGTATTCGTCTTCGCCGAGAGGGCAGGGGTTGAGCAAGCTGTTGAGGCGGTATCTTCGCCGGATGCGCCCGGTCAGTCCGCCGGAAACCACATGAACGCGCTTGATGCCTTGCGGCCCGCTGTAGTCCACCCCGTTCCGCCAGCCGAAATGCAGGCCGACGATGGTTTGCGCGAGCTTGGCAATCCAAGCGGTCTCGGCGAGCGCGGTGTAACGCTCGGCCAGTTCCTCGGCATTCGGCGAAATGAGTAGTTGCACTTTTTTGTTCCGCAGCGCGAGGGAGCGGGAGCGCACGCGGTTCACGTAGGCGTCCCAGCCACCGGTCGCAGAAAGCCATTCGTACGGCGTGCGGTCGGCCTTCTCCGTGTTGGCCGCATTCGTGGTCAGGACATAGTTGAAGACCGCATTCGGTCCGCCACGCGAACGAGGAACGATGTGCTCAATTTCATATTCGTCGAGACGCGAGGGTTCCAAACCCGCATCGGTGTAGAGGCAACGTCCTCCTTGGGCACGGAGGAGTTCGAGTTTCAATCCGCCGGACTTCTCGGTGGCTCCGGCTTTCGCGGCCTCTTCGCGAGCCTGCTTTCGTTCGTCCGCTCGCTGCTTCATGAACTTGGATAGCTCCATCTTCGCCTTCTTGCCCATGAAATCTTCGCGCACGAATTCGAGCACGACGTGATCGGGCCGCCCATACATGTCGAGCGCCTTGAGCCGCTTGGCAAACGTATCGAGCCGATGTCGCACCACCGGATCGTTCTGCTGTCCGATGAGTCGTTGAATCGTCTCATCCGGGTCAGCGGAGGATTGTACGAGCGCGTCGAGTTGCTGATTGGGGATGTAGAGTCTCTCCCAAGTGTCATTCCGCTCCGCCATTTCGCGAAGGAACTTGAGATCAGATTCCACCAATCCTTTGAGCGGGTCTTGGTTGCCGTTGAGTCGCGCCAATTCATCTCGCAGAAATTCCGAGGGTTTCTGACCGGAGAGAATCAACCGCTTGAGAACCTCCAATGCCGGGCGACAAAAACGGCTGCGGCCGGAGAAGCGGGGTGACTCGACTTCCTCGTGACCCGGCAGCGGGACGGCCCCGATGCCGCTGCAATATTTCTTCCAGGCGGACTTTGTGATCGCCCAGTTCTTTCGCCGTGAATCATCCAATATGGCACGAATATCTTTCGCGGAGAGCGATTGCTGCTGGTGCGCTCGTTGGAAACGCAGGTTCTTCAGCTTCATCAAGAAGGCCACTTCCACAGCGACCAGGGATTGCGGATGGGGTTGGTCTTTTTCGCCTTCGCGCAGTTTGCAGACATTCAAGCGGGGAATCACGGCGCACTTGGCGATGATGCGATTGTCGAAGCGCGGAATTTTTTGTCCCACGACGCCGTGCCAATCGGTGGCCGCGCCTTCCTTCAAATACGGGGGCTGGTTTGGATTGGAATTGTACGAGGCATACGGTGTTTTCGCCGGGCCGTAGAGCAGGTAATCGGCAGTGCCCGTGAGACTCGGATACTGTTTCGCCGCGCCAGCAATCATCGCGCGAATTTCCGCCTCGACGAGTTTGCGGGGAACGATTTGGTTGCGGGTCGTTTCCGCGCGGCAGTCAGAACGCAGTTTCAACGCCGCAGGTTCAGCCGGATTCCAAAGCCCCATTTTCCAAGCATCGAAATAGGCGGGGAATTGGAGGTCCGGTGAAGTGGGTGCCATCTCGTGCAATGCTTTCTCAAAGTCACGCATCCGATGTTCCGTTCCCGCGTCGTCGTCCTCAGCATCGCCCGTTTTGGTTTTCCGCGCCTCGCGGGTCTTCCACGGAATGTCCGGGTCATAACCGCGGCGTTGAATGGCGGAGTGGAACGCCTTGAACACCTGCCACGGCTCCAGCTTTTCGGTGCGCAATAATTTGATCCGGAGCAGGCACGAGGTGTAACAGGTATCATCGCCGGGCGTGGGGAATTCACGTTCCAAGCGCGGATCGCCCAATGCACCGGGTTTCCATTCGCCCGTCTTCGCGTCGTAATTTCGCCCATGGAGCACCGGAAGACCGACCGTGCGAAAGACCGCGTGCAACCATTGCTCACGCGCGCGATGCGCCTGCCGCGTCCGCCACATCCGGCGACGGTCGCGCGCGGTCCGCGTTTCGGCAAAGTCTCCCGGAATCAGCAGCGAGGCTTTGTGCTTGAATTCCATCCCCACCCGCACCGTTTCGCCGATGGAGCCTTTGCCGAGATCAAAGGCCCAGACGTGCTTGTTGTCAGCCGGATTTGGTTCGGCGACGTGGTTTTTCAAAACGTACTCCTTGGTGTGCATGGGCGGAGCTTGTCACAGAGCCGCGCCGATAAGCAAGTCTGCGCGGGTGTCGTCCGGACGAATGCGACGCGCGCAATTTGTTTCGGCATTCGGCGAAACGGATTTGTCTCGTGGGCGGGGACGCGGTTTGCGCAGGGTTCTCGCCGACACATGAGTTTTCTGTTGAACGGTCACTGGATGGCGTTGGTCGCCGCGCTGGTCGCGGGTGGGGGGGCGCTGGCGGCGGACGCGCCGGAGTTCGGGCGAAATTCCCTCGTGGAGTATCAGCCGGGGGAGTTGCCGGTTGTGATTTGTGCGCCGCATGGCGGGCGCGAGCGGCCGGACGCAATCCCAGATCGCACGCAGGGCGTGCTCACGATGGACACGAACACGCAGGAGTTGGCGCGGGCGGTGGCGGCGGAGTTTGCGGCGCGGACGGGGCGGCGTCCGCATCTGATCCTTTGCCGGCTGCATCGGAAGAAGCTCGATTGTAATCGCGAGATTGGGGAGGCGGCGGCGGGGAATCCG
>JAYVOY010000421.1:0-4562 GCA_043757645.1 Verrucomicrobiota bacterium | reverse complement strand
CTTTTCAGCGGACGGCGAAGGTTTGAAGTCAGGTGCGGGTGGCGGGATGAGTCCCGCGTGGAAAAAGTTAGAGACTCGTTACCTCGTCTCCTACAAGGGGTGTTGGCAGTTCGCCGCGTTTTCAATCCACTTGGCCCCGCATTTTGCGTGTGACTCGGAGCGGTCGCGACCGATGCCCGCCTTGAATTTGGTGGACTCTTAACGCCGACTGTTCGGCAAAAATGTCCCGCGCGGCGGCGGCAGGTTGTGCCGGGATTGGCGCGGCGCGGGGGAAAAGCCCTGATAAATCACGGTTGGGCGGTGCTGGCATAACCGGTGCTCCGCTGACCGGTAATGAATGTCAGCATTTATCAGGCGGCCGCGGGACTCGGGGCCGCCAATCAATGGCAGGAAGTGTTGGCGGAGAATCTGGCCGCCAGTTCCATCCCCGGTTTCAAGCGGCAGGAGCTTTCGTTCTCGGCGGTGCAGGCGGGGGTGATGTCCGGGGGCGCGCAGGCGGGCCTGGGCGCGCAGGCGGTGGCGATTCCGAAGGTGACAGCGACCACGAATTTCGCGCAGGGCGAAATGCGTTTCACGGGCGCCAAGACGGATTTGGGCATCGAGGGCAATGCGTTTTTCGAGGTGCAGTTGCCGGGCGGGCAGACGGGTTACACGCGTGACGGCGAGTTTCACGTGACGGCCGCGGGGCAGTTGGTGACCAAGCAGGGCTTTCCAGTTTTGGGCGACAACGGCCCGATCCAAGTCGATCCGCGCAATCCCGCGCCGCTCACCATTTCCAGCAAGGGCGAGATCACGCAGGGCATCGAGCCGAAGGGGAAGGTGCGGCTCGTGGGCTTTGAGGATCCGAAAAAACTCACGCGGGCGGCCGGCGGTTTCTATCTGGCGAACGGTCCGGACGTGCAAAAAAGCGAGGCCCCGGAGGCGACCGTGCGCCAGGGTTATTTGGAAACCTCGAACGTCACGCCCGTGATCGAAATGGCGCACTTGATGTCCTCGATGCGGGGCTTCGAAGCCAACCAACGGATGATCCAGTTGCACGATGAGCGCATGCAGAAGGCGATCACGGAACTCGGCTCGCCCAACTGAACTGACTCCCCATGATTCGCGCCCTTTACTCCGCCGCCGCCGGGATGCAGTCCCAGCAACTCAATCTCGACGTCATCGCGAACAACCTCGCGAACGTCAACACCACCGGCTTCAAGAAGAGCAAAATCGAGTTTCAAGATTTGCTCTATCAAACCGCGCGCGCCGCCGGAGCGGAGCAAGGCGGGGGCACGCAATTGCCGACGGGTTTGCAGGTCGGGCACGGCTCGCGGCCGATTGCGACCTCGAAAATTTTCACGACGGGCGAGATGTCGCAGACGGGCGAGCGGCTTGATCTGGCGTTGCAGGGCGACGGATTTTTCGAGGTGCAACTGCCCAATGGCACGAAGGCGTACACGCGCGATGGGGCGTTCAAGACGGCGTCCGACGGGCGCGTGACGACGAGCGAAGGCTTGGTTTTACAGGGTGGTTTTCAACCGATTCCCGCGGGCACGAGTGCGGTGTCGATCGCGCCGAACGGCGAGGTGACATTGAAGAACGCGACGGGCAGCACGAATTTCCGGATCACCACGGTGCGCTTCGCGAATCCCGCCGGCCTCGAAAGCATCGGGCGCAATCTCTATCGCGAGACGTCGGCGTCGGGCACGGCCGAGGCGGGCAGTCCGGGTGAAAATGGTTTTGGCGAAGTGCAGCAGGGCTACTTGGAACTCTCGAACGTGAAGGTCGTGGAGGAAATGGTGAACATGATGGTGGCCCAGCGCGCCTACGAAATTAATTCCAAAGCCGTGCAGGCCGCGGACGAAATGATGCAGCAGAGCAACAACCTGCGCCGCTGATGAACGCGTCTATCAAATTTTGCCATTCGTGGAATCCCCTCGTTCCTGCCTGCCGGCACTGGGATTTTGGAATGGCGAATCTCTGGCGTCGGGCTTTCGGGCCTGGCGCTGTTTTCTTTTTCGCGTTGGGATTGATGGTGAGTGCGCTCGTGGCTGCGGATGCGCCGAAGATTTTTTCCGGCGCGACGATTTCCACGAGTGCCACGACCACGGCGGGCGCCGCGGGCGTCGCGGCGGAGAAGCGGGTCGTCACAATCGAGTTACCCGCGGCGGTGTTGGTCGATGGCTCGGGAGTATTTCTGCACCAGCTGCTCGGCGCTTCGGCCCCGGCGGGCGTGGCGCAAATTCGCGTGGCCGGGTCGCCGTCGCCGGTGCAGATGCTGAATTATTCGCGGGCGCAGATTGCGGATTTAATCGCGCGGCATGCTCCCGAATTGGGTGCGTGCGCGTGGACTGGCGCGGCGCAGGTGCGCGTCACGCGGCGGATGCGGGCGCTGGAGGAAATCGAGTTGAAGCAGCATCTCACCGACGTGTTGCAGCGCGAACAGGTGAAGGAGCGCGGCGAATTGGAACTGCGCCTCGTGCGGCCGTGGACGCCGGTGAACATTCCCGACGAGCCGTTTACGGTGCGCCTCATCGATCTGCCCACGGCGGGGATCAGCGCGAGTTTCATCGTGCGGTTCGAGTTGCGCACGGCGACGGAAGTGACCGGGAGTTGGCAGTTGTTTTTGCAGGCGAAAATTCTGCGCGACGTGTTTGTCGCCCGCACGGCGATCAAGCGCGGCACGAAATTGCGCGAGGCGGATCTCGCGTTGGAGTCGCGCGACGTGCTGGCGCTGCGCGAGGTGTTCGGCGCGACGACGACGCAGGACGACACGCTGGAACTCGCGGAGTACGTCCCCGCCGGTCAACCGCTCTCGGCCCGCGCGGTGCGTGTGCGCCCGGTGGTGTTGCGCGGCAGTGTGGCGGATGCGCTCGTGCGGGACGGCACGTTGAGCGTGTCCATCAAGGTCGAGGTGCTCGAGGACGGCATCCCCGGGCAGACCATTCGCATTCGCAATCTGCAAACCAAACGGGAATTTCAAGGCAAGGTACACAATGAACAAACCATCCTCGTTTCTCTGTAAGAGCCTGTCTGAAAATGCGGTGGAGCGCGGCTGTGTCGCAGACCAGCCGCAGCCACCAGCGCAACCCGGACGCCGCACCCAGGAGTCTGTGCTGCGGCTGGTCGAGGACGACACAGCCGCGCTCCGGAATTTTCAGACAGGCTCTAAGAGTTCGTTTGAAAATTGGGCGGCACGGGCTGCCCGCCCGCCGCGGCAGGCCGGTGGCCGGCGCCACCCAAACCTGATTTTCAAAACATTCCGCCGGGCCGCGGTCGTCGCGGCGTTCACGCTGGCGGGCGGGCCGGACTCGCTGGTCGCGCAGTCGTTGTGGAAGACGGACCAACCGCAGTCGATGTTCTCCGACCGGCGCGCGCGGAGCGTGGGCGACATTATTACGATCGTGGTGCAGGAGAACAATTCGGCGACGAAGCAGAACAACACCAAGACCGCGCGCAAAACGAGCGTGGACGCGAGCATCTCGAGTTTTCTGTACGGCCCCGCGGCCAGTGGCTTGTTGACGCAGGGTGGGAAATATCCGGCGTTGAAGCTTTCTGGCGCGAAAGATTTTGATGGCGGCGGCTCGATCAACAACTCGGAGACGATCAACACGCGCATCGCGGTGCGGGTCACCGAGGTGTTGCCGAACAACAATCTGGTGGTTGAGGGCCGGCGCGAGACGTCGTTCAGCGGCGAGACGCAGGAGGCCATTTTGCGGGGCACGGTGCGCACCGACGACGTGACCACATCGAACACGGTGCTCAGCTACAACATCGCCGACGCGACGATCAAATTTGTGTCCAAGGGCGGCGTGACCGATTCGCAGAAGCGCGGTTGGTTCACCCGGGTGTGGGACAAGGTCAGCCCCTTTTGAATCATGCGTCCGCGCTTTTTCCATGCGGTGATTTCGTTGCGCGCCGCGGTGCGCGCCGTGCTCGTCGTCGCATGGTTCGCGACGGCGGCGAGTGGTTTCAGCGGCTCGCGGGTGAAGGATCTCACGATGATCGCCGGGGCGCGCGAGAACCAACTCGTCGGCTACGGCCTGGTCGTCGGCCTCGCGGGGGATGGCGACAAAAACCCGCTCTACACGCTGCAATCGCTGGGCAACCTGCTCCAGCGGTACGGCGTGAATGTGCCGCCGGCCGCGCTCTCCTCGAAGAACATCGCGGCGGTGATGATCACGGCGCAAATTCCCGCGTTCAAAAAATCCGGCGCGAAACTGGACATCGTCGTGTCGTCGCTCGGCGATGCGAAGTCGCTGATTGGCGGCGTGCTCTTGCAAACGCCGATGATGGGCGCGGACGGCAAGGTGTACGCGGTCGCGCAAGGTCCGATCAATGTGGGCGGCATCTCCGGCGGCTCGGACGGGGGCGGGGGCGGCGGGGGCGCGACGGTGCAAAAGAATCATCCGACCGTCGGCCAAATCATCGGCGGCGCGTTGGTGGAGCAGGAAATTCCCACGGTGATCCTGCGCGAGCGTGCGATTGAGTTGCTGTTGCGCGAGCCGGATTTCACGTCGTCGGCGCGCATGGCCGAGGCGATCAACGAGAAGTTTGCGGGCAGCGCCAAGGCGATTGAT
>JAYVOY010000420.1:0-4578 GCA_043757645.1 Verrucomicrobiota bacterium | reverse complement strand
ACTTCCCGCGCTTCTCGCCGCGCATTCAGACGCGCTTGTCCGAGCGCGCCGCGCAGGGGCACCTCACCCCGTGGGCCGATCAATCGTTCGTCACCGCGCTGATGGTGGACATGGTCGGGTTCAAAGCCGCGTGCTACCGGATGAAGCCCGACGAGGTCGCGGCGCTCGTGACCGATTATTTTGTGCCGCTGACGGACGCGATTTTCCAGTACGGGGGCGCGGTGCTGCAGCGGATGGGCGACTCGATCATTGCGGTGTTCGGCAGCCCCGAGGCGGAAGAACATCAGCAGGAGCAGGCGCTCAAAACCGCGCGCGCGATTCAGTCGGTCGTGGCGAAAATCAACTCACGGCGGACCAGCGCCGGACAGGTCACCTGCCAGGTCGGCATCGCGCTGCACACGGCGGAGGTTTTCCACGGTTTCATCGGCGTTCCCGAGCAACTCACGCACGTCGTGATCGGCGATCTGTTGCCGCGCGTGATGCTCTACTCGGATTGCACGCCGGGCGGCGACGTGTTGATGAGTCCCGAGGTTTACCAAAAAGTTTTCAAAATGTTCGAGGGCGAACGGGTGAGCATTCAGAACCGCGAGAACGTGAAGTTGCCGGCGTATCGCGTGCAGGAGTGGAAGAGTTGAAGCCGTGTCCGCAGTGCTGCGGGCGACGTGGGGAGCGGGAATTCGAGGAGGGCTTCCAAGTGCGGTTCGCGCGGTGAAGGTTCACCTCACCGACGCTGTGACGATTTCGTCGCGAAATTGGAAAACAGGGCTTGCTTTCAAAATTCTCGCCGACTAATTTCCGCCCTCTTTTTTGGAAGCCCTGTCTGGTGCTTGAGATGGTCTCACGCGGCGGGTGCGGCGGAAGGTGTTTGAATTTATGGCAGTTAAAATTCGGATGAAGCGGGTCGGGACGAAGAACACTCCGGTGTTCCGCATTGTCGTGGCTGACGGTCGCAGCCCCCGGGATGGCAAGTGCATCGAGGAAATCGGCACCTACCAACCCCTGAAGAAGGACACCAATTTCACGATCGATCTCGAGCGCGTGACGCACTGGGTCGGACGCGGCGCGCAATTGAGCGACACCGTCGCCAGCTTTGTGCGCAAGGCCAAGCGGAACGCGACGGCTTAATCCCCGGAGGCGCGGATGCAGGCGTTTCTCGAATTCGTGATCAAAGGCTTGGTGGACCGGCCCGACGCCGTCGCCATCACGCCTGTCGAACGCCACGGCGTGACGATCTACGAACTGCGCCTGCACCCGATGGACGCCGGGAAGATCATCGGCCGCGACGGCGCGACCATCCAAGCCATCCGCTCGCTGCTGCAAGTCGGCAGCCTGCGCAAGGGTCTGCGCTGCTCCCTCGAATTGGTCGAGGAGCGCCCGCGGCCGCGCTGAGTGGCGCGCACTGCCGGGCCGGGCGCGCGCGGAAGCGGGGCATGAAAATCGACGTCCTCACGTTGTTTCCCGGAATGTTTGCCGGGCCGCTGGATGAAAGCATCGTCGGGCGGGCGCGGGAAACCGGCCGGTTGGAATTGGGCCTGCACAATTTGCGGGACTACACCCACGACCGGCATCGCACGGTGGATGACCGGCCCTTTGGCGGCGGGCCGGGAATGGTGTTGAAGCCGGAGCCGGTTTTCGAGGCGGTCGAAAGTCTCGCGACCGAGACGACCCGCGTGGTTTTGCTGACGCCCTCGGGCCGTTTGTTCACGCAGGCCATCGCGCGCGAGTTGGCGGCGCAACCGCACCTGCTCTTGATTTGCGGCAGTTACGAGGGCGTGGATGAGCGCGTGCCGCAGACGCTGGCGGACGACGAGTTGTCGATCGGCGACTACGTGCTCACGAATGGCGCGCTGCCCGCGATGCTGGTGATCGACGCGGTCACGCGCCTGCTGCCCGGTGTGCTGGGTGACGACGCGAGTTCGGCGGATGAGTCCTTCAGCCACGGGCTGCTGGAATATCCGCAATACACGCGCCCGGCGGAATTTCGCGGTCTGACGGTTCCGGCTGTGCTGCTGTCCGGGAACCATGCGGAAATCGCCCGGTGGCGGGCGCAACAGTCGCGGCAGCGGACGGCCGAGCGCCGTCCGGATTTATTGAAACCGCTCGATGGCGGAACAGCCATCGGCGAAACAGAAAAACGAATATGAGCCAAGCCATACTGGATAAAATTGAAGGTGAGCAGTTCCGGAAAACCGCAACCAAGTTCAACGTCGGTGACTCGGTGAAGGTCCACACCAAGGTCGTCGAGGGCGACAAGGAACGGATTCAGATTTTCTCCGGCGTCGTGCTCGGCATTCGCGGCCGCGGTCTGAACCAGACCTTCACCGTCCGCCGCATCAGCTACGGCGAGGGCGTCGAGCGCATCTTCCCGATGCACTCGCCCCGCGTGGACAAGGTCGAGGTCGAGCGCAAAGGCTCCGTGCGCCGCGCCAAGCTCACGTATCTCCGCAAGCGCTTGGGCAAGGGCGCCACGGCGGTCAAGGAAATGGAACAACGCCTCGAAGGCGGCAAGGCCCCCGCAGCTCCGGCTCCTGCCGCACCCGCGCCGACCGCCGCGCCCGCGACTCCCGCCGCGTAAGTTTCCAATGGCTTTTTCGCGACCGGCGGGGCCGACAGGCTCCGCCGGTTTTGTTGTTGGGTGCGGCGAGTTAACCCAAAGTGGGTGCTGGGAATTGCCGCAAAGAACGCAAAGAGACGCAAAGTTTAGAAGGCGAAGAACGTGATGTTTCGGGGCAAAATCCTCGCGCCAAGCGACTCAATATCTCCGCTGATAAATTTGTCGGATCTCAGTGTTTTGCATCCCGATCCCCTCTCATTAGCACCCGGCTTCAGCCGGGTGTTGGCGGACGAACAAACCGTTCAACCGCTTCAGCGGTTTTCCCGGCGTTCGAAACCGCTGAAGCGGTTGTGTTCTGGCTGTCACTGCGACACCTGGCTGAAGCCGGGTGCCTAATGAGATTCTCAAACCGTTTGCAAGAAACTGAGATGCGCCCTGATAAACCTGATTACCCTCAGTTTTTTTGCGTTCTTTGCGTTCTTTGCGGCCATTCCAATTCCTGAAATTTCGATGAAACCCCGCCCCGCCATCGACCGTTTCGAGTTCGAGCGCGCGCTCGTGTTGCGGGGCTGCGCGCGCATCGCGGGCGTGGACGAAGCGGGGCGCGGCCCACTGGCGGGACCGGTCGTCGCGGCGGCGGTGATCTTTCCGCCGGCGTGGATTGACGGTGGACTGCCCGACACGCTCGCGGGCTTGAATGATTCCAAGCAATTGACCGCGCCCCAGCGCGAGCGCTTCTTCGCCGTCCTCACTTCGTTGCCTGAGATTCGCCATGCCATCGCCGAGGCGGACGCGGCTGTCATTGACTCGATCAACATTTTGCAAGCGACGCACCAAGCCATGAACGCCGCGCTCGCCGCGCTGACACCCGCGCCCGCGCACGTCCTCGTAGATGGCCTCGAAGTGCGCTCCCTGCGCTGGCCGCAGACGCCGCTCGTGAAAGGCGACTCGCGCAGTTTCTCGATCGCCGCGGCCAGCGTGCTCGCAAAGGTCACGCGCGACCGGCAAATGCTCGACTACGACCGGCAATTTCCCGGCTACGGTTTCGCGCAGCACAAAGGCTACGGCACCGCGCAGCATCTCGCGGCGCTCGCGCGTCTGGGGCCGACGCCGATTCATCGCCGGAGTTTTGCGCCGCTGCGGCAGCCGGCCCCCGAACTCTTCTGAGGCCACCATGCGCTGGCTCGAATGGCTCAAGGAACGCTGGCAGCGCGGGCGCGCGGAGCAGCCCGAGCACTTGCGACGCGGCGTGCTCGGCGAAAAGGCGGCGCGGCGGCATCTCGAGGAAAAGGGGCTGAAATTTCTTGTCGCGAATTACCGCTCGGCGCACGGCGAGATTGATTTGGTTTTCCGCGACGGCGACGGACTCGTGTTTGTCGAAGTCAAAACGCGTTCCTCCGAAGACTGGGTGCGCCCCGCCGCGGCCGTGAACGCGCAGAAACGCCGTCGCCTCTCGCGCACCGCGCTCGCGTATCTCAAGCGCCTGAAACACCCGCAGGCGCGCTTTCGTTTCGATATTGTCGAAGTGCTGCTGACCGACGGCGCGGTCCGCGAAATACGCCACCTGCCCAACAGCTTCGCGTTGGAAACACCGTACCGCTACGGATGAAGACGGGTGCCCACGAAACACACGAAACACACGAAAAGGAAAAGGGACGAAACGGGGTTGGCTACCGTTGTCAAAACCTGACTTTCCCCCCACCGCCACTGCTGTTTCCTGTGTTTTTTAGTGTGTTTCGTGTGTTTCGTGTGTTTCGTGGGCACTCATTTTTTCGCTGAAAATCATCATGCCCGAACTACCCGAAGTCGAAATCCTCGTCCGCCACCTGCGCCCGCAGTTGCTGGGGCGCGCCATCCGCGCGGTCGCGGTGCGGCGCGCGGCGGTGCTCGCGCCCACGCGGGCGGCCACACTCAAGCGCACGCTCGCGGACGCGACGTTTCGCGACGTGCGGCGGCGCGGGAAGTTTCTCCTCTTCACGCTGCAAGCGCCGCGCCGCGCCACGCCGGTATTACTCGTCGGGCAT
>JAYVOY010000419.1:0-4599 GCA_043757645.1 Verrucomicrobiota bacterium | reverse complement strand
AGTTCCGCGATTACCGCAAGCTTCTCGAGGAGATGGGCAAGAGCATCGACGCCGTCATCGTCGCCACGCCCGATCACGTCCACGCGACCGCCGCGTCGATGGCGATGAAAATGGGTAAGCACGCGTTCGTGCAGAAGCCGCTGACGCACTCGGTCTTCGAGGCGCGGCATCTGCGCCAGCTCGCGAAGGATAAAAAAGTCGCGACGCAAATGGGCAACCAGGGCAGCGCGGGCAGCGGATTGCGCCGCGCGGTGGAGGTGATTCAAGCCGGCCTCATCGGCGACGTGCGGCAGTTGCACGTGTGGAGCAACCGGCCCATCTGGCCGCAGGGTCACGATCGGCCCGAGGGCGAGCAGGCCGTGCCGGACAATGTGGATTGGGATTTGTGGATCGGCCCCGCGCCGATGCGCCCGTACAACAAGGGCTATCATCCGTTCGCGTGGCGCGGCTGGCAGGACTTCGGCACCGGCGCGCTCGGCGACATGGCGTGTCACACGGTCAACATGCCCTTCCGCGCGCTCAAGCTGGGTTACCCGACGAGCATCGACGCCAAGTCCACGGGCATTAACAAGGAGACTTGGCCGAAGAGTTCGCAGATTCGCTTCGAGTTCCCCGAGCGCGAGGGTCTCGTGCCGTGCTCGTTCACGTGGTACGACGGCAAGCCCGACGGCGCGGACACGTTCCGGCCGCCGGCGGATTTGACCGCGGACATCGTGGCGAAAATGAAGAAGCTCCCCGGCAGCGGCTGCCTCCTGATCGGCGACAAGGGCCGCATTTTCTCGCCCGACGACTACGGTTCCTCGTTCCTCGTCCGCATGAATGACGAGAAGGAATTGAAGGAGGCGAAGAGCCACGACGCCGTGAACGCGATCCCGGAGAAGTTCATCAAGTCACCCGGTCACTATGTCGAGTGGGTTGAAGCCTGCCGCGGCGGCAACGCGGCGTATTCGAACTTCGACATCGCGGCTTACCTCACCGAGATCATCCTGCTCGGTTGCGTGGCCCTGCGCGTCGGCAAGAAGCTCGAATGGGACGGCCCCGCGATGAAGGCGACCAACGCGCCCGACGCGGATAAATTCGTGAAGCGCGAATACCGGAAGGGTTGGGAAATCTAGCGCGCGCGCCGCGAAGCAAAACGCGCTGTCGCTGAGACTCGCAGATTCTACAAAACGGCCCGGCGACCCTCGTGGTGCCGGGCCGTTTCTTTTGGGTGCCCCGGGCAGTATGCCGGAGGCTGGCGCTCCGCACGATCGAGTCGGGGGTGAAATTGTTTCGCGAGTTCCGCCGGGGGCAATTCTTTGGAGCGGTTTTTGTTCCCGAAACGCAGGTCGGCAAGACCGCGGCGCGCCCGTTCAGAGGGCGGCGAGCACTTCTACGGCGTGTTCCGCGGGCTTCACGGTGGGCCAGATTTTTTGGATCAAGCCGTCGCGGCCGATCAGAAACGTGACGCGATGGATGCCGAGATAGTTGCGGCCCATGAAGGATTTCTCGCCCCACACGCCGTAGGCTGCGGTGATTTTTTTGTCGTCGTCGGCCAGGAGCGGAAACGGCAGTTGAAATTTCCGCGTGAACTTCTCGTGCGCCGCGACCGAGTCCGCGCTGACGCCGAGCACCACGACGCCTTTTTTTCGGAACTGCTCGTGGGCGTCGCGGAAGGCGCACGCCTCCTTGGTGCAACCGGGCGTGTCGTCGCGGGGGTAAAAATAGAGCACGACCGGCTGGCCCGCGAAATCGTCCAACGCGACGCGCCCGCCGCCTGTGGTGGCCGCGGCGAAGTCGGGCGCGCGGTCGCCGACTTTGAGTTTGAGGGCGGGTGCTTTGGGCATGGGGGGAAATTGCGGGCGCGGTTTTTTTCGATCCGCGCGCAGCCTAGCAGTGAAGGCCCGCGACGCAATCACGACCGCGCAACTGGGTTCAGGCTCCATGCGTCGTCCGCGTTTGGTGAAAGACTTTGTCGCGCACCGCGGCTGTTTTTTTTGCCCGCATTATTCTCGACATTCCACCCGCAACCGGCTTTAAACCTGCGGCCGTGCGGCGGTTGTTTCCAGCGGGTTGCGAACCACAAAATGAATTCGGGGCCAGACGAGACGCGCGGGCGCTGGTTCCCGGTCCCGCCGACCCAAAAGCCGGCGGGTGAGGTACGTTCCCAACCCGTGGCAATGACGGAGCATTCGCGCGCCGGAATTTTTACTGAAGCTGGCTTGCAGGCACCGCAACGAACCGGCAGCATCCCCGAAATCAAAATGAAACGTCCCAACTTCGGCTCGAGAAAACCGCGGTTCAAAACTCAACTCGCCGTCGCCAGCCTCCCCGTCGCGCTGCTGCTGGCCCGCGGACTCCTCGGTCATTCGCCGACTTCGGCGTGGAGTCAGAACAACGATCTGGATGTCCCGACCGGACGCATTCAGCCGGCCGCCGCCGCCCCCGCCAATCCGACGCCGCCACCTGCGGCCGCGCTGCCCCCGGTGCTGCCGCCGCTCGAAAGCGCGGCCCCGCCGGTGCCCGCGCCGCCGCAACCGGAATTCAACAACCCGGTGCCGCTGACCCTGCAGCCGCTCGAGCAAGTCGCGCCGCCGTCCGGCGAACTGACCGGCGTGGCCCCCGGGAGCGAACTGGCGCCGGTCCCGGGCGGGTTGCTCCCGCCGGGCCGGCCCGGGACCGAAGATGCGAACGCGAAGCCCACCGACGATGGCTTGGGGATTTACAGCCCGCTGTATGAGGGTGCCGGTTTCAGCCGGTCCGTTTTCACGCCCGCCTATATTCCCGCCTCGTCGTACAGCGCCCCCGAGGCGCGGAGGTATCGCTCCCTGTGGGGCAGCCCGACGCTGGAACGCCAGCTCCACGCCGATCTGGCCGTCGAGTTCAACGACAACATCAACCTCGGCGACAAGGGCAATCGCAAGGCCGATGTCGCGATCACGCCCGCGGCGGGAATGGGCCTGCGCTGGCGGCCGGGCGGCAACCAGGAAATCGAACTCAACCTTGGCGTGGGTTATCGCTGGTATCTCAACCACTCGGAGCTTAATTCGGTCATCATCACCCCCTCCACCCGCGCCCAATATAACTTCCGGGTGGGTTCGGTGAATCCGGTGAAATTGAACGTGCATGATTATTTCAGCACGGCCATCGATCCCACCTCCGAGGGGCAGATCGGGGCCGCCTCGGTGAACCCGAACCAGTTGTTGAACTACCGGCGGATTCTCAACACGCTGGGCATTGGCGCCGAATGGCAGGCCTCCTCGAGCGCGACTCTGAACGCCGGCTATGACTACAAGGTG
Source organism: Verrucomicrobiota bacterium (assembly GCA_043757645.1). GTDB lineage: Bacteria > Verrucomicrobiota > Verrucomicrobiia > Limisphaerales > BJHT01 > BJHT01. The sequence continues at coordinate 1,321 of JAYVOY010000419.1, read as the reverse complement.
GACCGCACGTTGACCGACCAATTCCGCGCGCTCGACCACGATGAGCACACCTTCTCGGCTGGCATTTCCTACAAAGTGTCCGACCCCTTGACCCTCGGGTTCGCCGGCAACTACACCATCATCGACTACACGCAGAACCTGCAAAACGGCGGCACGATCTGGAGCTTCGGCCCCAGCGTCCGGTACGAAATCACCCGCAACATCACCTTCAACGGTTCCGTCGGGTACGCCTACTCGTCATTCGACCGGCCCTCGGCGACGAGCATCCAAGACACCTCCAATTTCCGCTCGGTCACCTACCAAGCCAGCCTCCGGCATAATTTCCGGGAACACTGGGCGCACGAGTTGAGCGCGACGCGCGGGGCGAGTTTGGGCATCGGCAACAATTTCGCCGACTACACCGCGATCCAGTACGGCATCCACTACGGCCGGCTCGACAGTCGCCTGCGCGCCCATGCCCTCCTCACGTGGGAGGATTTCAAAGTTTCCGGTTTAGGCGGCGAGTCGGCCAACCGATACCTTCTCTATCTTGGTGTCCGCTACCAACTGACGGCGTCCTTGAGTTCCGGTCTGGGTTATTCTTATGCCCTCAAGGAATCCAACGTCGCTGGCTTGGATTACTACCAGAACCGGATCATCCTCGACGCGACCTATCAGTTCTAAACGGCATGAAAAACTTCCTCGGTTGGTTGTGTGTCGGGATTCTGCTCGGCGTCACAGCGCCGGTGGGGTTCGCTCAAAACAACGCCCCCGCCGCCGGGTATCGGTTGCTGCCCAATGACCGGCTCGCCTTCCGCATCGAGGAAGACCCCGTCAAATCCGCCGATCCCACCGCCGTCACCGTCACGCCTCTGGGCGAAATTCATTTCCAGGTCACGCGTGGCTCCGACCTTTCCGTGGTCGTTTACGCGCGCGGCAAAACCATCCCCGAGGTCAAATCCGAACTGAAATCCCGCCTCGACGCCGACTACTATCAAAGCGCCACGGTCTTTCTCAACCTCCTCAATCAAAACCAGCAGCAGGGCAAAGTTCTCTTCGTCGGGCCCGCGATCAAAGGCGCCATCGCGCTGCGTCCCGGCGAGACCAAGACCCTCACCGAAGCCATCATCCAGCTCGGGTACAGCGATTTCGTGAACCTCAAGAAAGTCACCGTCGAACGCCTCGACCCCATCACCAAGCAACTCAGCACCATCATCGTTGATGTGGACGCCGTCATCCGCCTGCGCGACCGCTCCAAGGACATCATCCTGCAGGATGGCGACCGCGTGAAGACCGCGGATAAATTCCTCAGCTTCTAAACCCATGGCCTCGCCCCAACCCA
>JAYVOY010000418.1:0-4601 GCA_043757645.1 Verrucomicrobiota bacterium | reverse complement strand
GCCACGTGAAAAGTTCCGGCGTGGCGTAGGCGTTGTCCCAGCAGTTGTGGCCGATGCCGGGGTATTCGGTGTAGCGCGAGTCGGCGCCGGCGGCTTTGAGCGCGGCTTGCATGTCGCGGGAGAATTTCACGGTGGGGTCGCGGTCTTTGTCGCCGCAGAAATTCCAGATGGGCAAATGGGCGTCGGCGAATTTTTTGGCGTCGCCGAGTTCGCCGCGTCCGCACATGGGCACGATGGCGGCGGCGAGGTCGGGGTGTTTCGCCGCGATGGACCAACTGCCGCTGCCGCCCATCGACAGGCCGGTGAGATAGACGCGGTCGGGGTCGGTTTTGAATTCGGCGGCGATTTGGCGCAGCATCCCGAGCGCGGCTTGGGCGTCGGGGGAATCGACCTGCCAATTGCTGTTGGTGTGGCACTGCGGAAAAATGGTGACGAAGGGGAACGTGCCCTTTTGTTTCCACAGCGCGGGGCCGAGGCCGACCATAATTTGGTCGAGGCCGTTGTCGCCGCGCTCGCCGGCACCGTGCAGGAAAAGCAACAGGGGCGCGGGTTTGGTGGCGTCGAGTTTGTGGGGGACGAAGAGGACATATTTGCGCTCGTGCTTTTCGGCGTCGAGGAAGACGCGGTTTTGGAAACCGGGCGCGGTGGTGTCCGCGGCGCGCGCCGCGCACGCGAGGAGCGTGAGGGCGACGAGGGTGAGGCAACGGGTGCGGAGGGAGGAGGTTTTCATGGATGATTTTTCGTGGGGGGAAATTTGCAGAAGTGGGTCGAGTTGGATAGGGGTTTTGCAGGTGGGACCGCCGCCGTCTCGGCGGCTCCGGGCGTGGGCAGTCCGCGCGAGCCATTCACACCTCCGCTTTTGGTTCCCCGTTCCGGGAACATTTTGAACTGCGGAAAATGCCCGCCTCCGCCCCGTTTGGCCGGTGTGAGCCGCCGAGACGGCGGCGCTCCTACGGCAGCGTTACGGCTCAATCGTCCATGTGAGTGCGAATCGAGCTTCCTCCGTTTCCCTCTGCGCCTCTGCGGGAACTTCTTGGCAGCGCCAATCGCGGAGGCGGGATTCGCGCAGAGGCGCAGAGGGCGCAGAGGGGAAACGGGGAGATTCGGAGAGGGTTTTCGGTCGCGGCTTTTCGCACGGCGCGACGCCGGGTTGAAACTGGATGCCAACGGGATTTTCCATCCCGGCGGGGTGTTGGATTGGCGGGTCGCATCGTGCGGGGTTTGGTTCCCAAAATTTCGTTCGCCCGTTTTGCCGTGATTGGCAAAGCCCCGCGCCGCCGCTAGCGTCCGCGCCGCGATGAACAGCCCACAAATAACGGGAACGGATGGCGAGTGCCTGATTTGCGGGGAGAAGCGCTGGCGGCTCGAGGTGCGCAGCGCGGATCTCGAGTATCGCTGTCGCCCGGGGATGTGGGACTTGGTCGCGTGCGCGGCGTGCGGGCACGTGTATATCCATCCGCTGCCGGCGGCGGCGGACGTGGCGGCGCTGTATCCGGCGACCTACTACACGGTGAATCGCAATTCGCCCATTTATCTGGATGGCGCGGTGGTGGAGAAAAAAATGGTGCGGGACGCGCGGCGGTTGCGGGAGGCGATTGGCGGCGTGAACGTGCGGTCGATCGTGGACATCGGCGGGGGAAATCTCACGCGGTTGGTGAAGTTGCAGGAAGTCTTCGGCGCGGGCACGGAGGCGATGTGTTTGGATTTTCAATTTGATGCGGCGGTGCTGGCGCAGGCGCAAACGGCGGGGATCAAATTGGTGACGGGCAACGTCGAGACGGACCTGAGCGCGCTGCGCGACAACGGCCACGATCTGATCATCATGCGGCAGTTGATCGAGCATCTGCGCGATCCGCGCGCGGCGTTGCGGGGCGTGCTTCGCAAGCTCGCGCCGGGCGGGTTGTTGATCATCGACACGCCGAATCGCGGCGGGCTGGATTACGCCCTCTTCAGGGGCCGCCACTGGGGCGGCTATCACATCCCGCGGCATTTCCATTTGTTCAACCAACCGCATTTGGTGCGGTTGTTGGAGGAGACCGGCTACCAGATTTTTCGCCGCGGCTTCACGCCGTCGCTCGCGTTTTGGATCATCAGTTTCCGAAACAAACTGGGACTGAACAGCAACGAGCGGAGCGATTCGTGCTGGGAATTTCTCCATTTAAAAAACCTGCCGGTGTCGGGGAGTTTTTTCGTTTTGGATTTGGTGTGGAGCAAACTGGGGTTCGAGACTTCGAATCAGTTTGTGTTCGCGCAGAAGCGGGGGTGAGGGGAAACGCGGCTGGGTGCGGCGTTTTTTCAGGGCAGCGCCGGAGCTTTGTGAAATTCCGCGGCTTCGTAGCCGAGTTGCAGGAAGAGCGCGGTGAGTTGGAGCCGGGCGCGTTCCTCGGCTTCACGCAGGATGCCGCTGTCGCGCGCGGCGAGTTTGAGATGATCGAGCGCGGCGCGACGGGCTTGTTGTTCGAGGGTTTTGTCGAACTGGCGCAGCAGGCCGGTGGTGCGGTCGATGATCTCGGTGCGCTTGTCGTCGAGGTAGAGGTCGGTGATTTTTGCGGGCGGAAGTTGGAGGTGAAGTTTGCCACCTTCGAGGCGGATGTCGCCGGGCTTGAGTTGGTTTAAATCCACGCCCGCCTTGACGATGCCGTGCGCGACGAGGATCACGCGATTTTCGCCGAACCATTTGGCATCCTCGAAGATCACCACTTTCTCGATGACATATTTCATGGTCACGAGTTGGGCGAGCGGCTGGATTTTCGTGATGAGATTGGCCGTGTCGCGGAGGACGGTGCGGTCGTCGGTGCGGCGGGCGCGCTGGAGGAGCACGCCGAGCAGCACTCCGCACAGGAGCATCAGCACGCCGAGAAACGAGAGGAAAAGCTGCTGCCGCTTTTGCATGCGGGGACGTTAGCGACGCGCGGACGGGGCGGACAGGATTGTTTGCGGCGCGATTTTTCGGAACGCAAAATCCCGCGCGCGAACCGGAATGGAGATGCCAGGCGAATGGGGGCAAGCGAAGCCAAACCCGCGGGCTTTCTGTCTTCATTCGTTTGTCCCCATTCGCTTGGCATCACGGGATTGTGGAGTGCTTTGAACTTCGCCGCCAAAGCGCGGCGCGCCCCAAAAGCTTTGCGCCACGCTGCCCTTCCTAATTCCCAATTCATCCCCCACAATTTTCCCCCGCATGACCACGCGCCCGCGCATTCTTTATCTGCCGCTTGAATTCACCACGTGGAAAGACGCCCAGTATTGGTCGTATCCCATGGGCCTCGGGTTGGAGGAGGGCTTCGCCGAAAATCAATTTCCGTGGCTGACCATTCCCGCGTGGTTCGGTTCGCCCACCACGACGCCGACGCAGTGGCTCAGTCGCCTGCAAAATCTCTGCGCGGGCGAGCAGTTCGATCAGGTGTGGTTCACCGCCAACCACCTCGCGTTCGATGACGAGACGCTCGACCTTCTCAGCCGCCTCGCGCCCGTGCGCGTGGGCTTCTTCATTGAGAGCCTCGTCATCAGCGCCGAGGAATGGAAACGCAATCCCACCGCGTGCAAAACCCGCGAGGAACGCACCCACCGCGCGCTCCGCCTCGTCACGCACGCCACGGTCTTCGACGAGGACGACGCCCATCTCCTCGCCGCGCGCGGCATTCCCGCGATGTGGTGGCCGGGCACCACGCCGCGGCGTTTTCTCTGCGCCGCGCCCGGCGCGCAACCGCCCGGCGCGCCCGCCGCGCCCGCCGTTTTTCTCGGCGCGCTTTACGGCGAACGCGCGCAGTGGCTCGCGCATCCCGCGCTGCAAGGGCTGCTCATCCGCCCCGATCACTCGCTCGAACACGAGACCGCGCTCCCCGATTTTTTCAACGCCCTGCAGGAGGAAGTCGCCGCCTACCTCACCGTCACGCGGCTCGAATATCCCGCGGCGGCCATTTACTCCGTCAAGCGCGCCAGCCACGGCGGGGCCGCGCCGCCGCTGGCGCTCTGGCAAAAGCCCGCCGACAACCTCCGCGCCGCGCTCGACGAATACCTCGGGCAACTCCGCGAAGTCCGCGCGAATTGTTTTCGCCTCTGGCTCGAGACCCTGCGCCGCAGCGCCGCCGTCGTGAATCTGCCGCAGTTCGGCTGGGGTTTCAGCGGCCGCGTTTTTGAAACGATGGCCGCGGGCGCACCCGCCATCGCCCATCGCATCGCCAATCGTCCGCGCTCGCAAACGCTCTTCGAGGATGACCGCGAAATCCTCCTCTACTCGACGCCCGAGGAACTCGCCGAACACATCCGCCGCCTCCAACGCGACGCCGCCTTCCGCCTCGCGCTGCTCACCCGTGCGCGCGAGTGCATCGCCGCGCATCACACCACCGGCCACCGCGTCGCCCAGTGCGTCCGCTGGCTCGCCACCGGGGAGTTGCCGCGTTACGGGCAAGACTGACCACGGAAAACCGCCGCGATGAAACCGTCCCCCACGCGCTGCTCGAAAACGCGGAGCGCCGAGCACCCGCTCGGCGCGAACCCGACGCCCCGCCACACGCCGAGCCGGTGCTCGGCGCTCCGTCGCGCTTCGTCGGCGTGACGCCCATCTGCTCGCTAAGATTCCTTTCGTCAATGACTCCCGAAAA
>JAYVOY010000417.1:0-4612 GCA_043757645.1 Verrucomicrobiota bacterium | reverse complement strand
ACGCGACGGGCGAGCCGGATTCATTGAGCTGGGTGCCGCACGGAATCGGCTATTTGCCCGACGCGAAAAAATGGCCCGCGGGCAGCAAGCTCGTGACGTGGGTGAAACTGGATCGCGCCGCGCCGCCGAAAAATCTGCTCGCGCTCGTGAAGGCCGACGGCCGCTGGACGCATGCCGCCGCGTGGGGCGCGGTGGATTTGGAGGGCTTGCGCGCGAACAACGACCGCGCGTTTTGGTTTCTCCGCACTTTTTACCGCCACGCGCGCGGCTTCCTCGGTTGGGGCAACAAGGTCGAGCCGTTCGCGCTCGCGTATTTGCCCAGCGCCACGACCGCGATGGGCGCGGTCCCCGGCGCGGGCGAGTGGGTGAAACTCGAGGTGCCCCTCGACCGCATCAGCGCGCACGACAAGCTGCTGGACGGCGTCGCGTTCGTGCATGACGGCGGCCGCGCGTGGTGGGCGCGCACCGTGTTGGTCACACCCGATGGCAAAGAAACCGTGGTCTTCGGCGAACATGAGGACCGCCCCGCGCCGGAGCTTTTGCCGCAGACAAAAATCTCCGTCGCGGGCCTGAAGAAGGGAACCCCCGTCCACGTGCTCTTCGAGGACCGCACGCTTACTGCGGACGACGGCTCGTTCACCGACGATTTCAGCGGCGTGGATTTGTACCAACGCTACGGCGGCGAACGCCTCGGCTACGGCAACGCCCCGGTCGCGTTGCACATCTACGAGTTTGCCCGGTGAGCGAACGCGCCCAGATCATCCGCCCCATGTCGGAGCCGGGGTAGCGAGGCGCCAAGCTTCTTCGCCCCGCCACGCGCGGATTGGTTCCACGCGTGCGCGTTCACCACAACAACTTCCCGCCGTCGAGCACCAGCACGCTGCCCGTCATGAAGCTGCTCGCCTCGCTTGCGAGATAAAGCGCGAGGCCGCCGATCTCGCGCGGTTCGCCCCAGCGGCCCATTGGAATTGCGGACTTCACCTCCTGCTCGAACTCGGGGCGCTCACGAATCCAGCGGCGGTTCGCGTCGGTGAGAAACGGTCCGGGCGCGATGCAGTTCACGGTGACGCCGTGCGCGGCCCAGTCGGCGGCGACGGCTTTGGTGAACATCGCGAGCGCGGCCTTCGCGGTTTCGTAGGAGCGGCCGCGCATCACCTTGCCGGGCCAGAAGGCGTTGATCGAAGCGATGTTGATCACGCGGCCCCAGCGGCGCGGGAGCATCGCGCCGCCGATCAGTTTCGTGCAGACGAACGCCTGCGTGAGATTCAAGTCGAGCAGGCGCTGCCATTCGGACAGCGGCAAATCCTCCGTCGGCACGTTGATGCGGCGGCCGCCGACGTTGTTGATCAAAATGTCGATCACCGGAAACTCCGCGAGCACGCGCGCGCAAAATCGTTCGGCCTCGTCGGGCTTGCCCAAGTCCGCCTGCACGCCCGCGACGGTGATGCCGCTGGCGCGCAGCTCGCGCGTCGCCGCGTCGAGAGGCGTGGCGGCGCTGCCGGCGATCACGATTTCCGCGCCCGCCTCGCCGAGGGCGCGGGCCATTTCCAAGCCCAGCCCGCGGCTGCCGCCCGTGATCAACGCGCGGCGGCCGGTGAGGTTGAATTGGTCGAGAATGGGCACGATGAAAAATCGTTTCCGAATAGCCGCACGCAGAAGCGCCATCAATCCAGCAGCCGCTCGCCGCGCGTGTATTTCTTCAGCGCCTCGCGCTCGAGCGTCAGGCCGAGGCCGGGCTTGGTGGGAATCGCAAGCATTCCGTCCGCATCCAGCCGCCAGCCGCCCGCGGTGATCTCGTCGATGAACGGCGAGCCGGTGAGATACTCGACGAGGTCCGTGCCGGGAAACGCGGAGGCGAGTTGCAAATCCGCGGCCAACCCGACCGCGGTGTTCCAGCCGTGCGGGATGAAGCGCACGCCGTGTTCCTGCGCCATCCACGCGATGCGCCGCTCCTCGCTGATGCCCCCGACCTTCGTCACGTCGGGCTGGATGATGTCGAACGCGCGCGCCTCGAGAAACGGTTGGAACGCCTGCCGCCGCGTCAACACCTCGCCGCCCGCAATCGGCACGGGCGAGTGCTCGCGCAATTTCGCAAAATCCTCGAGCGCGTCCGGCACCAGCGCCTCCTCGAACCAATGCACGTCGTATTCGGCCAGCATTTTCGCGGTGTTCAGCGCCCACTTGTAGCCGTTGACCCAGTGCGCGTCGCTGCCGCCCGCATCCACCATCAGGCGCGACTCCGCGCCCACCGCCTCGCGCGCCGCCGCGACAATCGCGCGGTCCGTCGCCGCGTTGCGCCGGCCAAACGGACCCCAGCCGATCTTGAACGCGCGGAAGCCCTGCGCCTTCACCGCGAGCAGGTGGTCGCGCAACTGCGCCGGCTCCTGCATCAGCAGCGACGCGTACGGTTGCACGCGCTCGCGATAACGCCCGCCCAGCAGGCGTCCCACCGGCTGCCCCGTCGCCTGCCCGAGCAGATCCCACAACGCGATGTCGATGCCGCTGATCGCGTGCGTGATCGCGCCACCGCGGCCGAGCCAGAACGTGTTTTGATGCAGCTTCTCGCTCACGCGCTCCGGCTCGAGGGCGCTCTCGCCGCGATACAACGGCTCGAGCACCGCCAGCGCCGCGTGCACCAGCGCGTCATTCGTGAACACGCTGCCGAGGCCCACCGCGCCCTCGTCGGTGTGAACGGCGATCAACGTGTGGACACAATCGTCGGGCCGCAGCTCGTTGCTCCAGCCGCCCTCGGGCGTCGCGCCGCGCAGGCCGGCACAGCGAATTTCGCGAATCTTCATGGCAAATATTTCGGGGAAAGAATTCTAAACCGCGCTTCTGACGGGCCGCCGCGCCGCCGATGTTCAGTGGAACTTCCACCGCCCCGCTTTGTAGGAGTCGAGGTGACGAGACTCTAACTTTTCTCCACGAAAAGATTTGGCAAACGAATGGGGGCAAGCGAATGAAGCACAGGAATTCGATTCGGCTGTCTTCATTCGTTTGCCCCCATTCGTTTGCCATTCGGTTCCGGTTTTGCGCTTGGGTACGGAGTCCCGGCTTCAGCCGGTGGGGCGCTCGTCGTGGTGAGGTGCTGGAAAATTCCAAGCGTGAGGCGAGTGCGTGCGCCCCGCCGCCTGAAGGCGGGACTCCGTACCGGCGGCGCGCTGGCGAATTGCGGCGGACGGCGTCGCGTCGGAGGTGCCATCACGCATTTGCATTCTTCCATGATTCCCCCGCTGGCTTTTCCGCCGATTTTTGTGTGGAGGATTTTTTCCAATCACGCGCCGCGGCGGCTCGTGTTGCTCGCGGTGCTGCTGCTGTTGACTGAGCCGCCGTTCGCGCGTGCGGCGTCACCGGGCGGCGACAAAAGCCCGCCGAACCCGCAGGAACATTGGGCGTTTCGCGCGCCCGTGCGGCCGGTGGTGCCGCAGTTCGCGGCGCGCAATCCGATTGATGCCTTTCTCGAAGTCGAGCACCGCAAGGTCGGCCTCACGCCGCTGCCGCCCGCGGAAAAGGGCGTGTTGCTGCGGCGTGTTTATCTCGATTTGGTGGGCGTGCCGCCGACGCGCGAGGAGTTGCGCGCGTTTCTCGCGGACCCGCGGCGAGATGCCTACGAGCGCGTGGTCGGGCGGTTGCTCGACGATCCGCGCCACGGCGAACGCTGGGCGCGGCATTGGATGGATGTGTGGCGGTACTCGGATTGGTTTGGGCGGCGGATGGTGCCGGACGTGTGGAACAGCGCGCCGCAAATCTGGCGCTGGCGTGATTGGATCGTGCGCTCGCTGAACACGGACAAGGGCTACGACCGCATGATCCACGAAATGCTCGCCGCGGATGAGGTCGCGCCCGGTGACGACGACGCGGTGGTGGCGACGGGCTACCTCGTGCGCAACTGGTACGCGCTGAATCCGAACCAATGGATGCGCGACAATGTCGAGCACACGGGCAAGGCGTTTCTCGGGCTGACGTTCAACTGCGCGCATTGTCACGATCACAAGTACGACCCGATCACGCAGCAGGATTACTTCGGCTTCCGCGCGTTCTTCGAGCCGATTTACGTGCGGCAGGACCGCCTCGCGGGCGAGGCTGATCCGGGGAAATTCCAAGACTACGATTACTCCTCGCTGCGCAAGATTGTACGGACGGGTTTGGTGCGCGTGTTCGATCAGAAGGCCGACGCGCCGACATGGTTTTACACCGGCGGCGACGAGCGCAATCGGTTGACGAACCGCCCGCCGGTGCGGCCTGCCATGCCCGCGTTTCTCGGGGGTGAACGCGCGGCGGTGAACGAAGTGGCGCTGCCGCTCGGGGCGTTTTATCCGGGCCTGCGCGCGGCGAATCAGGAGACGGAACTGGCGCAACGGCGCGAGGCAATCGCGGCGGCGGAAACGGAACTCGCGGCGGCGAAAAAGGCGGCGGTGAAACCAGCGGGGACGAATGCCTCCGCCGACCTATCGCGCGAGTTGCTCGACGTGCTGGCGAAGGTGGACGCAACGAAAACGGAGGCGCACGCAGACGTGCCGAAGGACACGAAAACAGAGGTGAAAAAAGACGCGGCGAAAATTCCGACGGTCACGCGCGCGGTGGTGGCTGAGGCGCGCCTGCTCGCGGCGCG
>JAYVOY010000416.1:0-4615 GCA_043757645.1 Verrucomicrobiota bacterium | reverse complement strand
GCATTTCTGATTTCTGCCGCCGCCACCGGACTCGCCGCCAACTGGCCCGCGTGGCGCGGACCGGAGGGCACGGGAGTTTGTTCCGAAAAAGGCCTGCCCACGCGCTGGGGCGCGACGGAGAATGTCCGCTGGAAAGCGCCGCTGCCCGAGCGCGGCAACTCGACCCCGGTGGTGTGGGGCGACCGCGTGTTTGTCACGCAAGCGGTCGGCAACGACCGGCTGCTGTTTTGCTTCGATCGCAAGGATGGCAAAAAGCTGTGGCAGGCCGGCGCGAAGGACGTGGAGAAAGAGCTGACCCACGGCACGAATCCGTATTGCGCGGGCTCGCCGACGACGGATGGCGAGCGTGTGTACGCGGCGTTTGGCAGCGGTGGGCTGTGGTGTTTTGATTTCGCCGGCAAGGAACTCTGGCACCGCGATCTCGGCAAGCAGCGCCACATCTGGGGCCACGCTGGTTCGCCGCTGTTGCACGGGGATTTGTGCCTTCTGAATTTCGGCCCGGGCGAGCGGACGTTTCTGATCGCGGTGGAAAAACGCACGGGAAAAACCGTCTGGCAGCACGACGAACCCGGTGGCGAATCGGGTGAGAAAAAAGGCGACGCCAAACCCGGCTGGGTCGGTTCGTGGTCCACGCCGGTGGCGATTCACACCGCGGCGGGCGAGCAATTATTGCTGAGTTTTCCCAAGCGCGTGATCGCGTTCGAGCCGCTCACCGGCAAACCGATTTGGACCAGCGGCGGGATCAATCCGTTGGTGTACACGTCGCCGCTTTTCAGCGAGGGCATCGTGGTGGCGATGGGTGGATTCGGGGGGATGACTGTGGCCGTGAAGGCCGGTGGCACGGGCGATGTCACGACGGCGAACCGCCTGTGGCAGCACCCGCGCACCAAGCAGCGCATCGGTTCGGGCGTGATTCACGACGGGCACATTTACATCCTCAACGATCCGGGCGTGGCCGAGTGTTTCGAACTCCAGACCGGCAAACTCGTTTGGGAGGAGCGCCTCAAGGGGCCGGGAGCCAAGGCCGACAACTGGTCCTCGCTGGTGCTCGCCGACGGACTGCTCTACGCGCTGAATCAATCCGGCGACTGCCCGGTTTTCCGCGCCAGTCCGAAGTTTGAACTCGTGGGCATCAACTCGCTCGGGGAACCCTCGATGAGTTCCGTCGCGCCTTCGGATGGCGAACTTTTCCTCCGCACTTACAAAAGTCTGTGGTGCATTTCCGCCCAGCGTTGAAGGAGGGTTTGCAACGCGCGCCGCGGGCGAATTGCCGCGACGGACACGGCGGGCAAAAGAAGATTTTACGGCCGGGGCGTCTCTGGCTTAATCGCCGCGATGAAAGTTTTGGGCATCATTCCGGCGCGTTTTGCTTCCACCCGTTTTCCAGGGAAACCACTGCACCTCATCGCGGGCAAGTCGCTGATCGAGCGCGTCGTCGAGCAGTGCCGCCAGGCGCGGTCGCTCGCGGAGGTGATTGTGGCGACGGATGACGAACGAATCGCGGCGGCGGCGCGGCGTTTTTGTCGCGTCGAAATGACGCGGGAGGATCATCCGAGCGGCTCGGATCGCATCGCGGAGGTCGCGGCGCGGTGCGAGTGCGACGCGGTGGTGAACATCCAGGGCGACGAGCCGCTGATCGATCCGGCGGTGATCGATGCGGTGGCTGGCGCGCTGGCTGGCGCGGAAATGTCCACGGCGGCGACGGCGTTGCGCGGGGCCGGGGAGTATGACAACGCGAATGTCGTCAAAGTCGTTGTCAGTGCCGCGGGCCGCGCCCTATACTTTTCGCGCCGCACGATTCCGTTTTTGCGCGATGCCGCCAGCCGTCCGGTGGACGAACAGTTGGCGGCATTTCCGTTTTTGAAGCATCTCGGGATTTACGGTTACCGGCGCGCGACGCTGCTGCGGCTGGTGCGGTTTCCGGTGTCGCCGCTGGAGTTGGCGGAGCGGCTCGAGCAGTTGCGCGCGCTCGAGAACGACATTCCCATCGCGGTGGTGACAGTGGATTACGACAGCGTGGGCGTGGATGTGCCGGGGGATGTGGCGCGGGTGGAGAAGATTTTGGCGGCGGGGTAAACTGACACCCATGAAAAAACTGACTTACGAAATTGTGATCGAGCGCGAGGAGGATCCGCAGGCGGGCTATTCAGTCTATTGCCCGGATTTGCCCGGCTGTTTTTCCAATGGTGGCACAGTGACCGAAGCGAAAAAGAACATGCGCGAAGCGATCGGACTCTTTCTGGAAAGTTTGATCGCGCATGGGGACCCGATCCCGCAACCGCGCCATGCTGTTCACATTGAAACCGTCGAGATGGCAGTTCCGGCAGGAGCCGGTTCCCGACCATTCGCGCGGCAGAACTGGTGAAGTTTTTGCGGGCGCACGGTTACGCTGAAGACCGGCAGCACGGCAGCCACCTGATCCTGCGGCATCCCACCCTGCGTAAATCCGTGGCGGTTCCAATTCATTCGGGCCACGACTTGGGGCGCGGTCTGGCATTGAAGATTTTGAAGCAGGCGGATTTCACCGGGGATGATTTTTTGAACTGGCGTTGAGTTGCTTCAGCCGCCGCGGAAACGCGGGGCGCGCCCGGCGTGACGCTGGTTGACGGGAGTTTCCCCGCCGTGGTTGGCCGCGATATTCCCCACGTGCCACTGGCCCTGCGCGAGGCTCGACTCAGGCGATCGCCCACAGGTGCGCGGACGGTACGTCTCGTCGCTGAGTCAATCCCGGGCCTTGACCCGCTTGGTCCGCGTCGTGGGTTGCCTTAATTTTCCCCGGTGGTCAATCTGCGGTTGGAATAACTCGGCATGAAATACATTTTTGTCACTGGCGGGGTCGTGAGTTCGCTCGGCAAGGGGTTGACCGCGGCGTCGCTGGGCACGCTGCTGGAGAGTCGCGGCTTGAAGGTCGCGATTCAGAAGTTCGATCCGTATCTGAATGTCGATCCGGGCACGATGAGCCCGTTTCAACACGGCGAGGTTTACGTGCTGGATGACGGCGCGGAGACGGATCTGGACCTCGGGCATTACGAGCGTTTCACCGGCACGAAATTGAGCCGGCTGAACAACCTCACGAGCGGGCAGGTTTACCAGACGGTGCTCAACAACGAGCGCGAGGGGAAATATCTTGGCAAAACGGTGCAGGTCATTCCGCACGTCACCGACGAAATCCAGAAGCGCATCAACGACCTCGCGGCGAAGACCAAGTGCGACGTGCTCATCACCGAGGTCGGCGGCACGACGGGCGACATCGAGGGGCTGCCGTTCCTTGAGGCGATCCGCGAATTTGCGCTCGAGGCCGGCGTGGGCAACGTGTGTTTCATCCACGTCACTTACGTTCCGTTCATCAAGGCGGCGGGCGAATTGAAGACCAAACCCACGCAGCAATCCGTCGCCAAGCTGCGGGAAATCGGCATCGCGCCGCACATTCTCGTGTGCCGCTGCGAGCACCCGTTGAACAAGGAATTGCGGAAGAAAATGTCGCTGTTCTGCAACGTCCCGTTCGAGGCGGTCATCGAGGAAAAGGATGTCGATCACTCGATCTACGAGGTGCCGCTGATGCTGCAACGCGAGCGCATGGACGACCTCGTTTGCTCGTATCTGCGCCTGACGGTCCCGCCCGCGAACATGACGCACTGGCAGGACATCATTCGCAAATTGATCGCGCCGCAGCACCGCGTCCGCATCGGCGTGGTCGGCAAATACATCGAGCTGCAGGACGCGTACAAATCCGTTTACGAATCGATCATTCACGGTGGCATCGCCAATGATTGCGGCATCGAATTTGTGCGCGTGGATGCGGAGAGTTTGGGTGAAGCGGGAGTGGCGGAAACGCTGAAAGGGTTGGGTGGCATTCTCGTGCCGGGCGGATTTGGCGAACGGGGCATTGAAGGCAAAATCCTCGCCGCACGGTTCGCGCGCGAGCAGGGGATTCCGTATCTCGGATTGTGTCTCGGGATGCAGATCGCGAGCATCGAGTTCGCGCGCAACGTGCTCGGGCTGGCGGGCGCGCACTCGACGGAGTTCGATCCGGCGACGCCGCATCCGGTGATCGCGCTGCTCGACGCGCAGCGCAACGTGACGCAGAAGGGCGGCACGATGCGGCTCGGCACGCAGCCGTGTCAGGTGAAGATGGGTTCGGCGGCGGCGCGGCTGTACGGGGCGTTTCTGATTCACGAGCGCCACCGGCATCGCTACGAGTTCAACAACGAGTATCGCGCGCGATTCGAGGCGGCGGGCTTCGAGTTCAGCGGCACCTCGCCGGATGGGCAGCTCGTGGAAATCATCGAGGTGAAGGGGCATCCGTTTTTCATCGCGTCGCAGTTTCATCCGGAGTTTCAGAGCAAGCCCAACGCGCCGCATCCGTTGTTCCGCGGCTTCATCGCGGCGGCGCACGCGTTCATGCACCAGCGGCCGTTGTGAACGGTGGTCCGCGCCGCGCTGGAAAAGATTTCGCGTCATGGAAATTCCCCCTGCGACGAAACTCAATGATGACGGGGCGAACGGCGTATCCAACTCGGCGACGGGGCTGGAATTTCCCGATTGGAGCGGCATGAAGCAGCGGCATTTTCCGGTGTCGTTTGCGGAGGCGGTTGCGTTCAACGAGGAGATGAAC
>JAYVOY010000415.1:0-4630 GCA_043757645.1 Verrucomicrobiota bacterium | reverse complement strand
CCCGCGCTCCGTGCGGAGGTTGAAGCAGCGTGCTCGCCGCGCTTCGGCGTGCCTTGCCACTCGCTCGCCGCAAGGCCACTTCGGAATTCGGGTTGAAGTGGCTGCCGGCGAATCCGCACGGTCCGCCGAATGATTTCCCCTCTCCCCTCAATGGGGAGAGAATTCCCCGAATAAAGATCGTGCCTTGAACCCCGGAACCTTGGGTGGAGCGCCGATCTCCAGATCGGCGAGTTGCTGCCAGTGGCTCATGCCGAGTTGGAGATCGGCGCTCCGGTTGTCGGCCATTGAACCCGAATTCCGAAATGAGAATGAGGAGCGCACGCGGCCCGCGTGCTGGTTTGGGCGGCCCGCCCAAACCATCGTGTCCCAGTTCTAACTTTCTTCTCCGCGCAGAAAAGTGAGTGGCACGAGGCTTTCGGCGAGCCGCCGAAAACGGCACGCCAGCGGCGTGCGCTCCCCGCGCCGCTGCGCGGCGCGCACTCGCGGCTTCGGAGTTCGGGTTCAGTGGACATTCTGCGCTGCGGAAAATGGGCGCGTCCGCCCCCGTTTGGACGGTGTGAGCCGCCGGGACGGCGGCGGTCCTTCTGCATCGCTACGGCTAGCCCGGGGCTTCCGCTTGATTCTGCCGCGGCCGCGCCGCGCTGTGCGCTGACGTTCGCCGCGCCGTGGTTTGGACGCCGGTGAGTCGGCTGGAAGCCGGTGCTCCAAGGGGCGGTGCGCGAATGCGCCCGAATCGCAAAAACCTCCATTTTCCCGGTTCATCTTTCCCCCCGGCCTCCGTAATACCCTGTATATACAAAGTATGGGCTTGTGGAATACTTCGTACAGCAAATGGAATTTGACTGGCTCAATGTACCGTTCGAATGGCAAGCCGGACTCACGATGCTCGACGTCGAGGAGTCCTTCGAGGATCCCTTCGCCGTCAAGCTCCTGCCCGACTCGCCCCGGTTTGCCACCCAGGCGCGGTTTTTCAACATCGGACGGTCCGCCCGCGGGACTGGGGTGTTCAGTGTCTATCGCACCAATGGCAAACAGTTCAGGGTGCTTTTCGCCCGGCAGATCGAGCCGGAGGAAAGCTTCCTTTATCAGAAGCACCAAAACCAGTTGCTCGCGCAAAAAGAGTCCTAACCGCTCCGCCGCCCATGAAACCCGCCCGCACCACCGAAAAAATCACGCCGCTGGCCGCTTCCCGCGAGCGCGAACGCAAGCCGGTCGCGCGTTGGGAGGACATCCCGGCCTTCGACCACGAGGGCGCCGAGGTGGCCTTCTGGGAGCAAAACCGCCTCGCCGTGCGACTCATGGAATCCGCCCTCGTCGCCGGCTCGGAATCCTCCGAATCCGTCGCCATCTGCCTGCGCATCGACCCCCGGATGCTGGCCAAAATCAAACGCATTGCCCGCTCGCGTTACCTCAACTATCAAAGCATGATCAAACAATGGCTCAGCGAGCGCATGGAACAGGAAACCCGCGAACGAAACTACGACCGATGAAACTGACGACCCGAAATACCCCGGCCCCTCCGTCCGAAATGCCCCGGGCGGCCCTGCGCCCTCGCGGGGTCTTGGCCTTCACGTTGATCGAACTGCTCGTGACGATCGGCATCATTGGGATTGTTGCCTCGATGGTTTTGACCGGCGTGCAAATCGGTGGTCGCAGGCGTGACGAGTCGAGGGTCAAGGCGGAACTAGGCAAACTCGTATTGCTGATCGAGACCTACAAAGACAAATACGGCAGCTATCCCCCCGATAATCCCGCCGGCCCCGTCACCAACTCGCTTTACTATGAATTAAGCGGGACAACCACGGTTGCGGGAAACTTCCAGACCTTGGATGGCGCGCAAGCGATCTCGCCCGCCGACGTGCAAGCGTATCTCGGAGTGCCGGGCTTCTTAAACAGCACCATCGGCGCAATGCTGGCCAAGAACTACCTACATGAGGTCAAGCCTGACCAAGCCATGCTCCTCTCCACGGTGCCCCCGGTGATGGTGCTGACCTCTCCGGGCAAACCCCCGCCCAACAACACGATAATCGTCAACGGAAAACCGGTGAACCCGTGGCGGTATGTCTCCAGTAATCCCGTCCATAGTCCCGGTCGTTTTGACCTTTGGGCGGAGATCACCCTCAACGGCCAAACCAATATCATCGGCAACTGGAAAAACTGACTCTATGAAGACGATTCGCACCCAGCAAAAATCCCCCGCCCGCGGCTTCACCCTCATCGAAATGCTCGTGGTCGTGGGCATCATCGGCATTCTGGCCAGCATGATCCTGCCCGCCCTCTCCTATGCCAAGACCAAGGCCAAGGCCAAAATGGCGCTGACCGAAACCTCGGGAATCGCCGGCGCCATCCAAACCTACAACAATGACTACAGCCGCTATCCCGCCTCCGCCGGTGTCATGGCCAATCTTTCGGCGAGCGGCGATTTCACGTACGGGACGGCGGGATTAGTCACGGCGGCGCCGGTGGTTTCGGGTGGTGTCAACAACTACAACAATTCAGAATTAATGTGCATCTTGCTGGCCGTCCCCACCACCGCGGCAATTCCCTCCAGCGGTACCGATCCCAATCCCGGCAACAGCCGGAATCCCCGATTGACCCCCTATCTCAACGCCAAGATGGTCACCGGCACCAGCGGGGGCGGCATTGGTTCCGACTATGTCTATCGCGATCCCTGGGCCAACCCCTACATCATCAGCGTCGATATGAGTTTCGACAACGTGACCTTCGATACCTTCTACCAGCAGGATTCCGTTTCAACCGGCGGGATCAATGGCTTGTTCCAAAATGCCGTCGCTGCCGCCCCGAACAACTGGGCGGCCCGCACGCCCGTCATGATTTGGTCCTTTGGTCCTGACAAAGACGCCAACCCCGGCATAGCCGCCAACACCGGCGTGAATTCCGACAACATCGCTTCGTGGAAATAACCCGCCTATGAACCCAGCCGGCAAATTCGCATTGACTCGCACGCTGACTCCCGCTGGCCAGACGCCCGCTGGTGCCGTGGGCATTCGGGCGGTTGTAGCCCCATTAAGGCGCGAGACCCGTAGTCGCGCCTTCAGTTTGTTTGAGATGGTGATCGTCGTTGGATTGATGGGCCTGCTAGCCGCCTTGGCCCTCCCCTCGATGAAGTTGGGCAAAGGCAGTCAAATGTCCGCCGCCACGCGGCAATTATTGGATGACCTGACCCTTGCCCGACTCCGCGCCATCAATAACCGAAGCGAGGTTTATGTGGTTTTTTTGCCCCAGGTGCAGAGCTATTTGGCCGTCGGTGGCGCCGGACCCGCTTACGATTTCTTTACCGCCAACCAAGCCGCCAACCACCTTTTGGGCGCGCAGACCGCCGCCTATGCCATCTATTCCAAGCGCACCCTCGGTGACCAACCAGGCCGTCCCAATTCGCGCTATATGAGCGAATGGAAGACACTGCCGGACGGGGTCTTTATTGGTTATTCCACTGTGCCGCCTGTGTCGCCTGCGGGTCCTCCCGGCGTGCCCGGGGTGCTGGCATTATTTGATACCGCAGTCTTTTTTAACACCGCCATCAATCAAGCCCGGCCGATGGAGGGAATCATGTTTCCCGACACCACTACGGGCATTCCCCTGCCGCTTCCCTACATAGTCTTTGACGAAAAGGGCGCACTGCGGGACCGGACCGCGGACGTTCGCATCCCGCTGGCTACCGGGAGCCTGCTGGCGACCCGCACCGCCACGGGTTCGTTCAGTGTGGTGGACATTGATGCGCTCGAAACTCCGCAATTTAACTCAGTTTCCAATCGAAACGTACTCGTCATCAACTATCAAACCGGTCGGGCGCGGGTGGACAGGCCGACGCTGGAACTACCATGAAAATCCGTGGAAATTTAACCCCCCCGCTCGCGACCGCCGCCTTTACCCTCATCGAGGTGGCCCTGAGCGTCGCCATCGTGGCTTTCGCCCTGGTCGCCATCATCGGCGTCATGCCCGCCGGATTAAACGTCCAGCGGGAAAACCGCGAGGAGACGATCATCAACAATGATGCGCGATACTTCATTGATGCGATCAAGGGTTCAGTTGTCCCCGATATTCTCCGCCAACGCGTTGCTGGGGTGGCAGTATATTCTAATAACACAGCAAATCCAACCTTTGTGCTGGTAAACAATCCTTCGCCGTCCAACCCCAATACCAACCCACCTGCAGGGGAGATCGTTGGGATGTTGAGTACGCCGAGTCCCCCGGGAACCACTGTTCTCAATTACGCTTGGGTTCGCGGGTTGAGCGGATCGCTCGGCGACGTTAGCGGGACCGATAAGGATTTGGTTTTCACCTATATTTTGATTACCCATATAGAAGCCCACAACCCGGCGACATCTTCTCTGGCACCTTACCAGAGCACAAATTTGTGGGATGTTAGTATGACATTCCGATGGCCCGCTCGAACGGACGGCACGGTAGGAAACGGGCGACAAAGTTATCGTACGATGATTGCTGGTCAATTAAATGGGACAAACCTACTTTATTCCTTCAAGCCGACCTATTTCCAATCGCCATGAGACTTCGCAACACATCCTTTGAGACGCGCCGGTCGCAGGTGGCGATGACGCTGCTGGAAATCATGGTCGCCGTCAGCCTGCTCTCCCTGATCGTGCTGACG
>JAYVOY010000414.1:0-4631 GCA_043757645.1 Verrucomicrobiota bacterium | reverse complement strand
CGCACAAGGCGCTGGGTTTGGCGAAGCACAAGGGGGCGCGTTTTTTGTTGACCTCGACGTCGGAGGTTTACGGCGATCCGCTGGTGCATCCGCAGCCGGAGGAATATTGGGGGAATGTGAACTCGGTGGGACCGCGCGGGTGTTACGACGAGGCGAAGCGATTTTCGGAGGCGCTGACGATGGCGTATCACCAGCAGCACGGGGTGCAGACGCGGATCGTGCGGATTTTCAACACCTACGGGCCGCGGATGCGGGTGAAGGATGGGCGGGTGGTGCCGGCGTTCATCAGTCAGGCGCTGGCCAACGAGCCGCTCACGGTGTTCGGGAAGGGGGACCAGACGCGGAGCTTCTGTCATTACTCAGACTTACTGGATGGCATTTACCGGCTGATGATGGGTGACTACCATTTGCCGGTGAACATTGGCAATCCACAGGAGTTCACGATGCTGGAGTTTGCGCGGGAAATTGTGGCGGCGACGGGGGCGAAGAGCCGGGTGGTGTTCCGCCCGCTGCCGCAGGATGATCCGAAGCAGCGGCGGCCGGTGATCACGAAGGCGCGGACGTTGTTGGGGTGGGAGCCGAAAGTGCCGTTGCGCGAGGGGCTGGTTGACACGATCGCGTATTTTCGGAAACGGCTCGGCGGGGCGCCCCGAATTTGATTATGTGTTTGACCCGCCCAAGCAATTCCAGTACGCCATCCGGGACATTTACCCGTGGTCGCCGACCGGAAAGCGGCGCGGGTGTTTTTGCGGGCCAGTTTGACCGAAATCGTCAATCCAGATGCTGAAATCGAAGTCATTTCTTTGCGCGGACTTTGGTTCGGGCTCGTTCAAGCTCGCCGAGTTTGAGGCGAACGAGTCGGGTTCGTTGCGGCTGCTGCGGTACGTGATTGCGCCGCTGGGGCAGGAGGGGATGCAGGAAAACACGCGGGAACAGGTGCTGTTCAAGGCGTTGAGCGAAACCATTGCGGGGGGCGGGTTTTCCTCCAAGCGCCTGAATTTGTGCGCGCCGGCGTCGGCGGTTTTTTCCAAGTTTGTCAAGCTGCCGCAGGTGGACGCGAACAAGGTCACGCAGATCATTCAATACGAGGCGCAGCAGAACGTGCCGTTCCCGCTGGAAGAGGTGGTCTGGGATTATCAGATTTTGGGTTCGACCCCGGCCGGGGAGCTGGAGGTGCTCTTGGTCGCGATCAAGAACGATGTGGTGGACGGGTTTTTCCGCAGTTGCGAGTCGGCGCGGGTGTCGTTGCAGTTGATTGACGCGGCGCCGGCGGCGTTGTGCAACGCGTTTCGCTTCAATTACGCGGACATCGAGGAGTGCGCGATGTTGTTGGACATCGGGGCTAAGACGAGCAACGTGGTGATCTTCGAGAAGGGGAAGATGTTTTCGCGGAGCATAAACATCGGCGCGAACTCGATCACGACGGATTTTTCCAACGAAGCCAAGCTGCCCTACGCGGCGGCGGAAAAGCTGAAGATTGACTCGGGTTTCGTGAGTTTGGGTGGCGCGTACGAGGAGCCGGATGATCCGAATCAGGCGTTGATCTCGAAGATTTCGCGGCAGGTGATGACGCGGCTGCACATCCAGATGAATCAGACGATTCAGTTCTACCGCGGCCAGCAGGGCGGCTCGATGCCGCAACGGTTGTTCCTCGCGGGTGGGGCCTCGCTGATGCCGTACACGGCGCAATTTTTCGCGGAGAAGTTGAACGTGCCGGTGGATTATTTCAACCCGCTCCGCAACATCGAGATCGGGCCGGCGATCAACCTCGAGGAAGTGGCGCGGGTGGCGCATTCCTTGGGTGAGGTCGTGGGCTTGGGGATTCGCAATTTGGCGGAATGCCCGGTGGATTTGAACCTGATTCCGAAGGCCAAGATGTCGCGGCAAAGCTTCAAGGAGAAGCAGCCGTATTTCATCGCGGCGGTGTTCAGCTTGGTGTTGGTGGTGACGGCGTGGGGATTTTTCAATCACTTGGTGGCGGGTTCC
The DNA here is from genome assembly GCA_043757645.1 of Verrucomicrobiota bacterium. GTDB lineage: Bacteria > Verrucomicrobiota > Verrucomicrobiia > Limisphaerales > BJHT01 > BJHT01. The sequence goes on along the minus strand of JAYVOY010000414.1, from coordinate 2,645 downwards.
CGCAAAAGCTCGCTCGATAAAATGCAGGGCCGGTTGGAGCCGCTGAAGCGCGACGCGCGCGATTTGCAGGACGCGCGGAAGGAGTTGGTGGCGGTCAACGAAACGGCGCAGTTGTATCAGGAGCCGGTCGAGAGCCGGTATTACTGGATGCAGCTGATCGGCGCGCTGCAAACTATATTCGTCAAACTGGAGGCGGCGCCGTTCGCCCGCGACGCGGTGAGCACCAACAAGGCCGGGACCGTGGGAATCGCCAAAACCAACTCTCTCCCCGGCCAGATGCCGACCCCCGCGGGGACGATGACCAACCCACCCCCGCCCTTGGTGGCGGAGGCGAATGTGCCGGCGGGAATTTGGATCGAGTCGCTGGCACCGGTGGTGGTCGCCAACGCCGCCGGTGCCGCGCCGCGCGGTCCCGCCCGGGGCAGACCCGCTCCCGGGGGAGGCCCGGCCGGAGGCCCGGGTGGCTCGCTTCAGCCGACCGGGGCACCTCCGCCGCCCGGCGTTGTCGCGCCGCCGAGTTTGCCGGGAAATATGTTCGCGCCGCCGGGATCCGGAATGATGGGGGGGATGGGTGCGGGTACCGGGCGCGGCGCGCTGCCAGCGGGGCCGGCGGAAATCTCGCAACTGAATCTTTCGTGCCGCGCGCGCAACCTGATTCATGTCTCGCCAACGGCCAACACAGAATTTGTTTTTGCGGTGGAAGAGGCGTTGAAAAAGAGTGAGTGGTTCGATCCCGCCGGGACCGTGTTGACCAACCGGATTCAACAGGTGGATGGCAACGCCGTCAGCTTCACGTTCGATGTCATTCTCCAGTTGAAAAAGCCCATCCGCCTGAACTAAGCGACCATGAAGTGGCTCAAAGACAATGTGGTTCTGGTCGGCAGCGTGTTGGTTGCGCTGGCCTTGTTGTCGGTGTCGATCATGTTCCTGTTGAGCAAGCGCGACGAAAACCAAAAGCTCAACGAGCAATGGACGGCGCTGACGGAACAGTTGGAGAATCTGGTAAATCAGGACATTTATCCCAGTCAGGACAACGTGAAAGTGGCGCGCGACAGCACGCGCACGCTGCGCAAATTCATCGACGATGCGGACAAGCTTTTCCCGGTGGCGCCGGTCGAAAAGTTCGACAATCAGAAATTCAAGATTCATCTCGAGAAGAGCATCTCGGACCTGGCCAAGGAAGCCACGGACGCCAATGTCTCGGTGCCCAAGGGCTATGGCTTTGCCTTTGGTGATTTGCGGCCGAAACCGATCTTGCTGCCCTACACGCTGGACGCGCTCGGAGTGCAATTGTCCGAGGTCAAATCCATTTGCCACGTGCTTTTCAAAAGCAAGGTTCAGGCAATTGAGAGTGTGCAGCGGCTGGCCATCTCCCAGGACGATCCGGCGGGTTCCGCCGACTACCTGGCGGATCGCAGCATCGCGACAAATGCGTTTGCGACCTTCACGCCGTATCGGGTGATTTTCCGCTCGTTTAGCTCGGAGTTTGGCCGGGTGCTCAATGCGATGGCCACCACGCCTGAGTTCATCATTGTGCGAACCATCAGCATTGATCCGCTGGAATCCAACGCCGATGCCGCTGGGGGGCCGGGGGGGCCGCCGCCGATGCCAAATTTTCCGGGATTGCCCCAGCCAGCCATGCCGGTACAGCCGCTGCGCCCCCCGCTGCCGGGCGCCCCGCGCCCGCCTGGTGGCGTGGTTGCCCCGGCTCCCGTCCCGGTGTCTCCGAAACCCGTGACCGTGCTTCAGGAAAAGGTTTTCCGCGTGACGATGCTGGTCGAAATCGTCAAGTCCAAGTCGCTCCCGCGGGCCAAGTAACTCGATGGAATACCTCAAAAAACACTACGAGAAGATACTACTGAGCATCGTGTTGCTGTCGCTGGCAGCGGCGGCGGGTTACTTGATTTACTCGGTTGCCGATACCCGGCAGGAACTGCGGCAAAAGGAGCAGAAGATCATTGAGGGCACCCCGAAGAAGCTCAAACCGCTGACCACGGAACGGTATCAGCGGCTGTTGGACCTTGGAAAAACGGTCGAGCAGTTGGATCTTTCGAAAAACCATCACGTCTTCAATCCCGTCACGTGGATTCGCAAGCCCAACGGGGAAATTGTCAAAATCAGTTCCGGCAACGAAATCGGCTTGCGCGCGGCGGTGGTCACCAAAATCAGTTCCATGAATTTGATTTTGGATTTGGAGGTGCGCGGCGACGCGACCCGTCCGACGTACAGCATTGGCGTGACCCGCGAATACACTCCGCTCCCGGCGAATCGCAAACGGCAGGCCCGCACCGCGACGGTGGGAAACAAAGTGACCCTCGAGTCCGCGCTGTTCTACGTGTTGAAGGAGATCAAAGGAACCTATCCGGACGTTGAATTGGTGGTGGACCTCACCACGGGCGACGAGATGCAGACCATCGCGTTGACCAAGGCCAAGCCGTTCCAGAAACCGATGGTGAACACCTGCGACCTGCGCTACCCGCCGGACAATGTCACCTATCCGCCGGGCCGTCGGGAAGGCGACAAGATCACCATCGCCGGCGAAGAGGTTAGAATTTTTTCCATCAAGCCCAATGAAGTGACCCTTGAGGTTCCTTCCACGCAAAATCGCACCACGCTCCCCTATCGTCCCGTTCCGTAAGCCGAAG
>JAYVOY010000413.1:0-4633 GCA_043757645.1 Verrucomicrobiota bacterium | reverse complement strand
GGGGCGGCGGTCCAGTCCATCGCGGTGCTGACGACCGCGCGCATCTGGGCGAACCACCAGCGCGCCCGGTGCTGCCGCGCGGCGCGCCGCGGCGCGGGCTGCGCGTTGCGCCGATTTTCGATTCCGAATTCCATTTGGTTATTGTGCATAGGATGAGCTTTCTGTTGCGCCTCATCCTGCCCGGAGGGGTCGGACATCTACGGGGGTACCCCTCAATATTTTTGAAGAAAGTTTTGCGGGGATTTCGCGGGCATCCCGCCGCGGCAATTCACCGCGACTGGCGGAGTGATCCTCCCGCCGCCGCAACGGGGAGAGAATTCCCGTCATCAGGATTTGCTCGTTGAAGCCCGCAACCGCGATCGGAGCGCCGATCTCCAGACCGGCGTGAATCAATGTCATCAAGGGAGTGATTAAAAGTGGGTGAGGGCGCCCGGAAACGTAGCGCAGACTTCCGAGTCTGCTGTGTCGCCGATTTCCAAATCGGCGGGGCGTGGCAAGGCCAAGCCGTAACGATGCGGTAGGTAGGACCGCCGCCGTCTCGGCGGCTCACGGCGTGAGAAAGCCCGCAGGGGCCAATTGTCCGCGCGCTTTTGGTTCCCTATTCAGGGAGCATTTTGGACTGCGGAAAATCCGCGCTTTCGCCCCGCTGGGACAGTGTGAGCCACCGGGACGGCGGCGGTCCTGCTGCATCGTTACGGTTCAGGGGGAGCTTCGACCTCCAAAACGGGACGCGCATTGGGACCAGAAATTGCCGCGGAGCGCCGATCTCCAGATCGGCGAGTTGCAGCCTGTGGTTCACGCCGATTTGGAAATCGGCGCTCCGGCAGATGGAAAGGGTTCACCGCACAGCCGTACAAGTTGCAACGCCCGCTGCTTGCATGGGCGGCCAGCGTGTCCTGTCAGAAAGAGCAACTTGAGGATACCCCACGCGCAAAACGACGGGCGATTCTCGCGGCTTGTCTTGCCGCCCGACTCGTGGTACACCAGCCGCCATGGTTTTCCCCACGACGTTCCTTGGGCCGCGTTGGCTTCTGCAATTCATCGTCGCCCCCTTCTTTCTTTTTGCCCTGCTCGCCGCGGACGCGCCGACAGCGCACGCCCAAGCCCCCGTCGCCGCGCCCGCCAGTCCGGCCACGATCATCACCATCGAGGGTCGCGTCGAGGTGCAGCGCGCGGGCAACGCGGGGTGGCAGACTGCCACGCCGGGGCAACGCCTCGGTTTCGGCGACAAGCTGCGCACCGGCGACGACAGCCGCGCCGCCATCCAGCTCGCCAACTCGAGCGTGCAACGCCTCCGCAGCCTGACCGTCATCGGCTTGGAAACACCGCGCACGCCCACGGGAACCCTCTCGCTGCTGCTCGAACGCGGCGCGTTGTTTTTCAAAAGCTGGGCCAAACCGGAGACGCTCGAATTCCGCACCCCCACCGTCGCGGGCGCGAACCGGGGCACGGAATTTCATCTCACCGTGGCGGACGATGGTTCGACCGTCGTGACGCTCATTGATGGCGAGGTCAGCCTCAATTCGCCCGCCGGCGCGTTGTCCCTTAAAAATGGCGAGCAGGCCACCATTCAAGCCGGCCGCGCGCCCGTGAAAACCGCGGTGCTCGAAACCACCCGCCTCGTCCAGTGGTATCTCTACTACCCCGGCGTTCTCGATGTCTCCGAACTCGGCCTCACGGAACTTCAGCAGCGCGACCTCGTCGGCACACTCACCGCCTACCAAGCCGGGGATTTGCCGAACGCCCTCCGCCTCTATCCCGCTGGGCGCATCCCCACGACACCGGCGGAAAAACTCTACCGCGCGGGTCTGCTCCTGAGCGTCGGCGAAGTTCCGCAAGCCGAAACCCTCCTCCTCGCTCCCGAAATTGCCGCCGACACCCGCGACACCCGCCTCGCCGCGGCCCTGCGCGAAGTCATCGCCGCCGTGCAATTCCGCCCCAGCCCCACCAACCCGCAGCCGCAGACCGCCTCCGAATGGGTCGCTCGCTCCTACCTCCTGCAATCCCGCTTCGACCTCGTCGGCGCGCTGCTGTCCGCGCGCGAAGCCGTCAAACTCTCCCCCAACTTCGGCTTCGCTCACGCCCGCGTTGCCGAACTCGAATTCAGCCACGGCAGAACCAGGGAAACCGCCGCCGCCCTCGACCAAGCGCTGCAACTCTCCCCGCGCAACGCCCAGGCCCTCGCCCTCCAAGGCTTCGTCCGCGCCGCCCAAAACCGCCACCGCGACGCCCAAGACAGCTTCGAGAAAGCCATCGAGGCCGACTCCGCCCTCGGCAACGGCTGGCTCGGCCGCGGCCTGATCAAATTCCGCCGCGGCCAGACCCAAGCGGGCCTAGCCGACCTCCAAATCGCCGCCGCCTTGGAACCCAACCGCTCGCTGCTAAGGAGTTATCTGGGGAAGGGATTCGCCCAAGCCGGTGATCGTTCGCACGCGGAACGGGAACTGGAATTGGCGAAGTCATTCGACCGGAAAGACCCCACGCCATGGCTGTACTCCGCATTGGAGCAGCACGATCAAAACCGCGTCAATCAAGCGGTCAGAGATTTCGAGCAATCGGCGAAGCTAAACGACAATCGGCAGGTGTACCGCTCGCGGATGCTTCTGGATCAGGACAGTGCCGTGCGCGGAGCCAATCTCGCCGGCATATTCCGCGACGCGGGCATGGCGGATCTGAGCATCCGCGAAGCGGCGAAGGCGGTAGCGTCCGACTACTCCAACCATTCGGCCCATCGCTTCCTCGCCAATAGTTTTGAGCAGTTGCGGGATCCCAAACAGATCAATCTCCGCTACGAAACTCCGGCTTTCGCGGAGTATCTGATCGCCAACCTACTCGCACCCGTCGGTGCGGGTGTCCTTTCATCCACGGTCTCGCAACAAGAATACTCGCGACTCTTCGACCGAGATCACTGGGGGGTTGGTTCCAAAACCGATTATTCCAGCCGCGGGGATTGGACTCAAGATGGAGCGCAATACGGGACCTTTGGCCAGACAAGCTATTCTCTGGAGGGCTTTTATCGCTCCTCGACCGGGCAGCGACCCAACAATGATTTCGAGCAACGGCAGCTTTCCTTCCAGCTAAAACAACAGATCACCCCGCAAGACATGGTTTACGCACAGGTTTTTCAATACGAGGGAACCGGAGGTGACCTCGCTCAACGATATGACCCTGCCAAAGCTAATCTTGGATTACGCACCACTGAACGCCAGTCCCCAACACTCTTGATTGGCTATACCCGCGAATGGACACCGGAATCGCGGTCGCTCTTTTTGTTCAGTCGCATTGACGACTCGTATTCTGTGCTCAATCCGCAGCAGGGAAATGTCCTTGTCTCCCGACATACCAACACCCTGATTGAAGCTGTTGCCGCACCGACTTACCAACAGCAGTATCGTGATGACGCGACCCTTCTCTCCGGTGAGGCCCAGCACATCCTCAAGCTTGGGCGAGATACGGCGATAGTTGGATTTCGAGTTCAAGACGGAGAATTTCGGGTCAGAAATTCTCAAACGACCCCAAGTGACTATGCTGGACTCCTTCCCGCCTCGTTGCTTCAAGACGTTAGCGTTCCATTTTTCAGGGCTAGTTTATACGGCTACTACCATTGGTCAATATTTGACCGTCTTACGTTGATTGGTGGGTTGGCCGGCGACTACTTGCAAATCCCCGAAAACTTCCGTTCGGCACCAGTTTCCTCGGAGGTATCTCATCTCTCAAGACTTTCCCCGAAGATCGGGGCAGTGTTCTCACCCTGGGAAGGCGGCACCTTCAGAACAGCGTACGCACAATCGCTGGGCGGTGCGGGCTTGGATCAAAGCATTCAGATTGAACCGACACAGATTGCGGGGTTTCTTCAATCCTACCGAAGCCTAATTCCAGAGTCCCTCGCGGGTTCGACGGCGGGCGCAAGATTCGAAACCCTCGGAGTTGCGTTTGAACAAGCATTGGGGAGTAATACTTTTCTCGGAATCTCTGCTTCCCTGCTGTCCTCCCGTGCCGACCAGCAATTGGGAGCATTCGAGGTCGTGTTCGACGGGAATGAAAATCTGGTGGCCACGAATCGGGTCACTTTACCGCAAGTGTCGAAATTTCGGGAACGCTCGCTGGTGGTCACACTGGACCAATTGGTGGGTGACAACTGGATCATCGGCAGCCGCTATCGCTTGGTAAAAGCCACCCTCGACAGTGATTTCACAACAATTAGCGACACAGCTTCCCTCAATGATGGCTTCCTCCCGCGGCAACATAGTGAAGCACTCCTGCACCAGTGGAGCGTTCGGGCATTAGTTCACCACCGATGCGGCCTTTTTGCGCGAGGCGAAGCACAATGGAATGCTCAGGAAAACCTTGGTCTCGGAAACCAATCCTTCATTCACCTAAATTTTCACGCAGGATTCAGAAGCGCCAATCGCCGAATGGCGTTGACGCTTGGACTGTTAAATGCCACCGACCGAGACTACAAACTAAGCCCATTGACGCTTTACAGCGATCTGCCCCACGGTAGAACTGCAACGGTTCAACTGCAAATCAACTACTAAGAGCCTGTCTGAAAATGCGGTGGAGCGCGGCTGTGTCGCAGACCAGCCGCAGCCACCAGCTCCACCCGGACGCCGCACCCATGAGTCTGTGCTGC
>JAYVOY010000412.1:0-4633 GCA_043757645.1 Verrucomicrobiota bacterium | reverse complement strand
CGAGTTCAGCGGTGCCCATGAAGATGAGGCGGAGGGGGTGCGGGGGGGGCATGGTGAATGGCGAAATAGGGGGCGGGAGGCGGGGAACAGTAATTAGTAATTAGTAATCAGGAGTCAGGAGTCAGTAATCGGGAGTCGCGAAGCACTAATTACTAATCACTAATTACTATTTTTTGGGGCGAAGGATGGATGGCAAAAAATCAGTGGCGAAGCGGGGCGAAATATTCTCGCCAGCGTTTTTCCCACCGCGTCATTTCAGCGCCCCGTGCGCTTCACGCAGGAGTTTCTCCGTGGTTTCCCAGTCGATGCAGGCGTCGGTGATGGATTGGCCGCGGACGAGTTGGTCGCGGGGTTGCGGGAATTTCTGGCTGCCGCCGACGAGGTTGCTTTCGAGCATCGCGCCGATGATGGATTTCTCGCCGGCGACGCGTTGCCGGACGATTTCGCGGAACACATCCGGCATGCGGCGGTGGTCCTTGGCGCAATTGCCGTGGCTGGAATCGATCATGATCGCGGGGCGGAGTTTGGCGGCTTCGAGGGCGTCGCGGGTTTCGAGGACGTTGTCCGCGCCGTAGTTCGCACCGTTTTCGCCACCGCGCAAAATGAGGTGGCAATCGGGATTGCCGCTGGTCGTCACGGCGCTGGCGATGCCGTCCTCGCTGACGCCGAGAAAGGTCTGCGGTTGCATCGCGGCCTTGATGGCATTGATCGCGGGTTGAATGTGGCCAAACGTGCCGTTCTTGAAACCGAGCGGCATCGAGAGGCCCGAGGCCATCTGGCGGTGCGTCTGTGATTCGGTCGTGCGCGCGCCAATCGCGCTCCAGCAGATGAGGTCGGCGATGTATTGCGGCGTGATGGGATCGAGCAGTTCGGTCGCGGTGGGCAGGCCGAGGTCGATCACGTCGCGCAGGAAGCGGCGCGCGAGGCGCAGGCCGGTCGGGATGTCGCAACTGCCGTCGAGATGCGGGTCCATGATGAGGCCCTTCCAGCCGACGGTGGTGCGCGGTTTCTCGAAATAAACGCGCATCACGATGCACAGGCGGTCGTTCAATTCACGCGCCAACGCGGCCAGGCGTCGGGCGTAATCGAGTCCCGCCGCAGGGTCGTGGATCGAGCACGGCCCGAGCACGACGAGGAAGCGCAAGTCGCCGCCGAACAGGATCGCGCGAAGCTGCGCGCGCGCCGCGCTGACGAACGCGGTCTGCGCGTCGGTGGGCGCGGTTTCCGCCGCGAGCACGCGCGGCGGCGGCAGCGGGATGTTCGAGGCGATATGCACATTGGCCGTTTGACTCATGGGCTTTTCGTAGCATCGGCGGCGGCGCGGCGCATTAGAATTCAGGAACAAGGCGCTGTTTGTGGCGATGGCGACGAGTTTGCTGTACGGAGTCCCGGCTTTAGCCGGCGGGACGTTCGTATGAGGTGAGGCTCAGGGAACTCGAAAGTACGCGGCGACGGTGAACGCCCCGCCGCCTGAAGGCGGGACTCCGTACCGCAAACAAATCCACTGCCCGCGCGTGCGCGCGGGCAGTTTTCGTTTGACAGTTCGGAGGGGCGCGGGTGTCATCCGCCGCGTTTCCGCAGTCTAGCCTTCACCTCGAAGGCTGTGATGAACCCCTGCGGAAAAGATTCTGAGCCGCCGATTTTTTTGCGAACGTGAGCACTCGAAAATTCAACATCGCCGTTGTCGGTCTGGGCTTTGGCGCGGAGTTCATCCCCCTTTGGCAGAAGCATCCGCACACCGACTGCCACGCCATTTGCCAGCGCAACGAGGACAAGCTCCAGAGCGTCGGCGACTACTTCGGCGTCGCGAAGCGTTACACCGATTTCGCTGAGATGCTCAAGGACCCCGCGATTGACGCGGTTCACATCAACTCCCCGATTCCCGATCACGCCTGGATGTCCATCGCCGCGCTGAAGGCCGGCAAACACGTCGCCTGCACGGTGCCGATGGCGACGAGCATCGCAGACTGCAAGAAGATCGCGGACCTCGTGAAGAAAACCGGGCTGAAGTACATGATGATGGAGACGGTCGTGTACGCCCGCGAATACCTCTTCATGAAGGAGCTGCTCGACAAGGGTGAACTCGGCAAACTCCAGTTCGTGCAGGCCACGCATCAGCAGGACATGGATGGCTGGCCGAACTACTGGCCCGGCCTGCCGCCGATGTGGTACGCCACGCACTGCGTCGGCCCCGTCGCGGGACTCATTGGCAAGCCCGCGGAATACGTGAGTTGCTTCGGCTCCGGCACGATTCGCAAGGAACTCGTCGAGTGCTACGGCTCGCCCTTCGCGGTCGAGACGGCGCACGTGAAATTCGCCGGCACGGATGTCAGCGCGCGCATCGTGCGTTCGCTCTTCGATGTCGCGCGGCAATATCGCGAGAGCATCGATGTTTATGGCACCAAGAAAACCGTCGAGTGGCCGCTGGTCGAGCACGAGCCGCTGGTGCTGCACACGGCGAAACTTCCCGAACCGAAAATTCCCAAGCCGATCAAGTGCCCCGACTTCGCCAAGCGCCTGCCCAAGGGCATCGCGAAATACACGACGCAGGGTGTGTACGATTCCAGCAAGAAGACCCACCTGAGCTTCACGCAGGGCAGCGGTCACGGCGGCAGTCACCCGCATCTGGCGCACGAATTTGCAATGGCGCTTGCCGAGAATCGCGAGCCGTTCCCGAACGCGAAACAATCCGCCAACTGGACCTGCACCGGCCTGTGCGCGCACGCCTCCGCGCTCAAGGGCGGGGCGATCGTGAAATTGCCGGCGTTTACGCGCTGAAAGGAAATCCGATGGCCGCCGCCACCCTCAATCACGCGCTCGCGATTTTCGGACAGCTCTCCGGTGAAGATCAGGAGATGATGCTGGAAATCGCGCGCAAGCAACGGATTGAAGCATGGCGCAAGGAAACCGCCGCGTCCGGGCGCAAAGCCCTCCGTGATTTCCGCGCGGGTAAACTCAAGGCGGAGCCAGCGGAAGTCATCATCGCCCGGCTCCACCGGCAGGCAGACGAGGAATCATGATTCTGCTGCATGCCCGACTTGACTCTCACTCCGCGGTTCAGCCGCTCCTACGCCCGTTACACCAAGCGGAATCAAAACCGGCGGCACTGTGTGGACGAGGCCTTGGCCCGGCTGGCGGTGGACCCATTGGACCCGCGGCTGAAAACCCACCGATTATGCGGCGAGTTCGCCGGCTTTCACGCGTGCGGCTGCGGCTACGATTGCCGGATCATTTTTGCCTGGGAACAACAGCGAAAACCGCCGGCCGTCGTGCTGATTGCCGTCGGCACGCATGACGAAGTTTACTGAGCAGTTCTGAACAACCCCAACCCAAACAAACAACAACAAAGTATGAGCAACGGAACGGACACCCCCATCACACCCAACGCCAAGCGACTCCTCTGGGCCGGCTTCATGGCGATTCTTGCCGCTGGCGTCGGCTTCGCCATTCGTGGCGGCATCTTCGCCAACTGGGGCAAGGAATACGGCTTCACCGGCGCGCAACTCGGGGCCATCGGCGGCGGCGGCTTCTCGGGCTTCTGCTTCGGCATCATCATCGGCGGCGTGATCGTGGACAAAATCGGCTACGGCAAACTGGTCGCCGTCGCGCTCGCGTGCCACATCCTCTCGGCGGTCGTGACGTTCATGGCGAGCACGCCGGAGAACGCCTACAACTTCCTCTACTGGGGCATGTTCATTTTCGCCTTCGCCAACGGCACGCTCGAGGCCGTGGCCAATCCGCTCGTCGCCACGATCTTCCCGCAGAACCGCACGCACTATCTCAATATTCTCCACGCGTCGTGGCCCGCCGGCATGGTGCTCGGTGCCGTCGCGGGTTGGGTTTTCGGTGACAATTTGAACTGGGGCTGGAAGCCGCAACTCGCGCTTTACCTCGTTCCCACCGTGATTTACGCGGTGATGTTCATGGGCCAATCTTTCCCGAAATCCGCGGCCGCGGCGAAGGGCACCAGCTTCGTGGATATGTTCAAGGACGTTGGCATCATTGGCTCGCTGATCGTCTGCTCGCTGCTGGCGTTGTTCCTCGGTGACGTTTTCAAGGCAATCGCTCCCGACCAAGCCAAGATCATCGGGTATGCGCTGGGCGGCATCTTCTTGGTGGTCGTCGCGGTCATCACGAAATTCTCGATTGGCTCCTTCGTGCTCTTTGTTTTGTTCCTGGCGCACGGTCTCGTCGGCGCGGTCGAGTTGGGCACCGACGGCTGGATTCAAAATATCACCGGCAATTTGTTCACCTCCAAGGAGGGCAAATATTTGTTCATCTGGACCTCGGCCATCATGTTCGGCCTGCGCTTCTGCGCCCACTTTATCGAGCGCACGCTCAAGCTCTCGCCGGTCGGCCTGCTCTTCGCGTGCTCGGTGATCGCGTGCATCGGACTCAACCTCGCGAGCACGATGGACACCTTCGCCGCGGCGCTGGTCGCGCTCGGTATTTACGCGGTCGGCAAGACGTTCTTCTGGCCGACGATGCTCGCGGTCGTCGGCGATCGCTTCCCGCAAACGGGCGCCGTCGCGATGTCCATCATGGGCGGCATCGGGATGCTCTCCGCTGGTTTGATCGGCGGTCCGGGCTTGGGTTACTGCAAAGATCGTTTCGCCGGTGAAGCCCTGAAAAC
>JAYVOY010000411.1:0-4655 GCA_043757645.1 Verrucomicrobiota bacterium | reverse complement strand
GGTTCCGCCGCGGCGGGCGGGGCGATCGAGGTTTTGAATTCGCGCGAAACCAGCGTCACCGGCTGCCAGATTTTCGAGCCGAAGTTTCGCGGCGTGTTTGTGCGCGACAGCCGCAACACGCGCATCAGCGATTGCACGGTGCTGGAACGCGACGGCCCGCCGCGCATGCTCGCGGCCATCGAGGTCGCGGGGAAATCTCCGGGCACTGTGATTCAAAACAACCAGGTCGGTCAGGGAACCCGCGGTGGGATTATCCCACCCGGCGACCCGGCGGTGAACACCGGCAACCAACCGGCGCACCGGTGAAGTTGCGTGGAGCGCCGCGAGCTGTGCATCCTGAAGTTGTGGGAGGCGAAGTTGTAGGAGACGAGGTAACGAGGCTCTAACTTTTTCCGCGCGGAAATCGTCCGCCGATCCGTGGCCGTGGTGCCTGACCCCATGCGCCTCCGTCGGCGGAGGTCGCAACTCCCCAAGAACCGGCGTGTGGCCGTCCCCCGGCCACAGCGACGGCCGCACACAGTGGCGGCGCGGGAATGCTCGTGCGCTCGGCGCGAGCGGACGTGCTGCGCCCGGGGACGGGCGCGCTCCGCAACATCCCCACCAGTGGAGCGCCGAGCACCCGCTCGGCACGAACCCCACGCAGTCGTCCGCGCCGAGCCGGTGCTCGGCGCTCCGCCGGAGTCCATGGCGTGTGGCCGTCCCCCGGCCACAGCGACGGCCGCACACAGTGGCGGCGCGGGAATGCTCGTGCGCTCGGCGCGAGCGGATGTGCTGCGCCCGGGGACGGGCGCGCTCCGCAACGCCCCCACGCAGTCGTCCGCGCCGAGCCGGTGCTCGGCGCTCCGCCGGACCGCGGCGCGCCGAGCCCGGAAATCTTTTTTAAAAATCCCCTCAAGTTCCCGCGCCCGCCGCCGATGCCTTCCGTGTTTGCTTATGATTTGCCTGTGCGCCGGGCTGTTCCTATCGTGAACGCGGCTGTCGCCGATTGGCCAGTCAAGCTTGCCGTGGAAACCCAATCATCCCGCGCTGTGACGACTCTTACGCCCGCACCAAAAATCGCCGCCGCCGCGGCGGAGTCGTTCCCGGACGCCGCGCCCGCGCTGGCCTTCACCCGCCGCTGGCTCGACACCGGTTACGCCACGCTCGCCGCCGACGGCTGCGTCCTCCACGTCAACCGCGCCCTCGCCGACTGGCTCGAACGCGCGCCGGAAGCCCTCGCGGGCCAATCCTTCTGGCCGCTGCTCGCCGCGCGTTTCCCCGCCTGCGCCAGCGCGCTGGACGAACTGGTCGCGAACCCGGCGCCGTTCGCGCAGTTGCAACTTTCCCCCGCCGCCCCCGCCGCCGCGCACCCGGGCGCAAGCCCGGCCCCGAGCGCCAGCGCCGCCGGGTGGCTCCAACTCGAACTCGCGCGCCACCCCGGCGGCGCCAGCGTGCGCCTCCACTCGATGCTCCCGCCCGCGCGCGCACTGGCCGACGCCCCGTGGGACGAGCATCTCCGCAATGAAACCGCGCGCCGCGAAATGTTCATGCGCCTGCTGCGTGCCGAGACGCGTTTGGAAAATCTCACGCAACGCTGGCCCGGCGTGATTTTCAATCAGCGCGCGGATTTCACGTTTCAATTCGTCAGCCCGAAAATCGAGGAACTCACCGGCATTCCCGCCGCGGAGTGGGGTCGGCGCATGCAGCCATTCTGGCAGGTCATTCACGAGGCCGACGCGCACGATCTCCAGCAGCAATGCCGCCGCGCCGCGCAGACTGGCGAGCGCGTCACGAGCACGTTCCGCCTGCGCCACGCGCAGACCGGCCACGTCGCCTACGTGCTCGAGCACCGCCAGGCGCTGCGCAGCGACAGCGGGCTGCTGCTGGGCTACGAGGGCGTGTGGCTCGATGTCACGCGCCAGACGATTGCCGAGCAACGTCTCTCCGCCGCCGCGTGGAAGGAGACCCTCGGCGTCATCACGCTGGGCCTCGCGCACGATTTCTCGAACATCATGGCGGGCATTCAATCGCTCAGTGATTCCTTTCTCGCGGACCTGTCGCGCGAGCATCCGTTCCACGAGGGCATCGGCCTCATCAATGGCAACGCCAAACAGGCCACGCAACTGGTCCGCCGCATCATCAGCCTGCATCACGGCAAGGTCGGCGAATGGAATTATCACGACCTCAACGAAATCACCACCGACGCCGTGGACCTCGTGCGCAAAACCCTGCCGCGCCGGGTGGAAATCCGCACCGAACTCGCCGCCGCGCAAGTGCCGATTTACGCCGACGCCGTCGAGTTCCGCCAAGTCCTCATCAATCTCGCGCTCAATGCCTCGCACGCGATGCCGGGCGGCGGCACGCTCACGTTCCTCACCTCGCAGCACGACACGCTGCCGCCGCTCACGCACATCCAGGGCATTCGCCCGCGTCTGCCGGCCGTTTGCCTCACGGTGGCCGACACCGGCTGCGGCATCAAAGAGTCGCACCTCGAGGCGATCTTCAATCCGTTCTTCACCACCAAGGCGCTGAACAAGGGCGCGGGCCTGGGCCTCTACAACGCGCGGCTGTTCGTGGAAAAACATCGCGGCATGATCTCGGTGGAATCCGTCGAGAACGCCGGCACATGTTTCCGCGTGTGGCTGCCGCTGCCGGATTTCAGCGAAACGGAAACCGCTGAAACCACCGCTGCCAGCGGGCCTGCGGGCGCGTCCGCCCCCGCCGCGCGCAAACAAATCCTCCTCGCCGGCCCCGCCGGCAAACCCCGCGCCGACACCGCCGAACGCCTGCGCGTCGCGGGCTATTTCGTCGCCGAGGCCGACTCCCCCGCGGACGCGCGCGCGCTGCTCGCCGCAGCGCGGCCGCCGTTCGACGGACTCCTCATCGTCACCGACCGGTATCACCCCGCGTTCTGCGAATTGCCGGGGGAAGTTCGCGCCGGCGCGGCGCCGGTGAAAACCGTGCTGCAAGTTCTTGGCAGCAGTCCCGATGAAGTTGATCCGCGTTGGCGCGAGCACACCGACTTGCTCATCCCGCCCGACCTCGCCGAAGCGGAAATCCTCACGCGTCTCGGCGCACTGCTGGGCCGCGCCGGCTGAACCAAGGCGGGAAACCCGACCGCCCACGAAACCCACCAACCACGCGAAAACAAAGGGTGAAACCGGGATTGCCCGGTCACAAATGCCACCCGCCACCGCCATGAAACCACCCCCCGACCCACGCTTTTTTCTTTTCGTGTGCTTCGTGGGTTTCGTGGGCACCCCCCGCTTTCCCCATGTTGAAATTTTTTCCCATGCCCGAGCCTGAACCCAGCCCCAACACCGCCTACCGCATCCTCATCGTCGATGACGAGGAGATCGTGCTCGTGGCCCTGCGCGACACGCTGCGCCGCGAGGGTTATCAAGTCGTCACCGCCACCAACGCCCTGCAGGGCCTGGAGATTTTGCAGCGCGACAAGTTCGCCGCGATTCTCACCGACCAGATGATGCCGCTGCTCACCGGCTTGGAATTCCTCGCGCAGGTGAAGCAAATCCAGCCCGACGCCACCCGCATTCTGATCACCGCCGTGCTGAATCTCGGCACGGTCATCGACGCGATTAACAAGGGCGAAATCTACCGCTTCATCGTCAAGCCCTGGCTGCGCGAGGAGCTGCTTGCGACGATGCGCAACGCCGTCCAGCGCCACGATCTCCTCTGCCGCAACGCCGCGCTGCACGCGACCACGCTGGCGATGAACGACCAACTCCAGCGCCTCAACGACTCGCTCTCGCTGCAAGTGGCCAAGGTCGCCGAGCAAAACACGCGGCTCGCCGCGCTCAATCAGGCGCTCGACGCCAATCTCCAGCGCTCGGTGGAATTGTGCCTGCGCACGATGCAGACGTTTTATCCCACGCTCGGCAGCCAGGCCCGCCGCATTCAGCAGCTTTGCCTGGCGATGGCCGACGAGACGCGCCTGCCGCCCAACGACCGGCAGGTGCTCGAAATCAGCGCGTGGCTGCACGACATCGGCCTCGTCGGCGTGCCGCGTTCCCTGATCAAAAAGTGGGAGCAAAACCCCGACACCCTCAACGAAAACGAGCGCCTCGTCATCGAGCAACACCCCGTGCTGGGCGAGCAGCTCGCGGCCTTTGTGCAGCATCTCCAGCCCGTCGGCCCGGTCATTCGCGCGCATCACGAGCGCTTCGATGGCCAGGGCTATCCCGACAGACTCGCCGCGGAAAACATCCCCTGGCTCGCGCGGCTCCTCGCCGTGGCGGTCGCGTACGCGTCGAGCCCGTTTCACAGCGAGGAGGCCGTCGAGGCCATCAAGCAGGACAGCGGTTCCCGCTTCGATCCCGACGCCGTCCGCGCCTTCCTCCGCGTGCTGCCCCGCACCGTGCTCCCGCATCGCGAGCGCGAGGTGCTGCTCGCCGAACTGCGCCCCGGCATGATCCTCGCCAAGGGCATCTACACTTCCAGCGGCATGTTGCTCCTGCCCGACGGCGAGCGACTCAGCGAGCTGAACATCGATAAATTGCGAAACCACAACCGAATTAATCCGATAACACAGTCACTGATCGTATCGGTTTGATCGGCATCATGGTTTCACGCGAACACACAACGAAGTCGGCCGGACCCCTCCCGGCGCTCTTGGGACGGGAGGAATGGTGGCGCTGCCTCTTCGAGCAATCGGAGGA